>JAQXIG010000082.1 GCA_029007685.1 bacterium
TTGGATCCAGCATTTCTTCACTCCTTACTTCTTTCTTTACTTAAAAACTCTCTCTATTTTTAGATCTATACGATGTTATCACATTTTTCTTTTTTTGTACATCAAAAAATAGATAACTTTTTGTTAATTAGTTATCTATTAAATGTAGATTTTCTAATAAGATAGCGGTTCCCTCTACTACATTGGTTAGCGGATTATCCGATATAAATACTGGAACTTTTAACTCCTCTTTTAATTTTGGAACTAATCCACTGATTAATGCTCCACCTCCTGTTAGTACAATTCCTTTATCTGCAATATCTGCTGCAAGTTCTGGTGGTGTTTTTTCTAAAACATTTTTGGCTACCGCTGTTATTTTTTTTATGTCTTGTCTTAAAGCTTCTTCTATATCTTCGGATGTTACGGTGATCGTTTCTGGTAATCCTGTGGTGATACTTCTCCCAGTTACTGATTTTTCTTTATGTTCTTTTTTCTTGATTACTGTCCCAATTTCTACTTTTATTTCTTCAGCTGTTTTTTCTCCAATAATTACTTTGTATTTTTCCTTTACTTGGTCAATAATATCAACATCAAAGCTATTTCCTGCGATTTTTATGGAATCACTAGTAACGATTCCTCCTAATGATAATACAGCAATATCTGTGGTTCCTCCACCTATATCAATCACCATACTCCCACTAGGTTTAGCTATATCAATACCAGCTCCAACAGCCGCCACTTTTGGTTCTTCTTCAATAAATACTTTCCTAGCTCCCGTTCTTTCTGCTATTTCTTTAATCGCATTTTTTTCTACTCCGGTTATATTAGATGGGCAACATATTAAAATGCGCGGTTTTGAGAGAAGATTTTTACCAATCGCTTTTTTTATAAACCTACGTAGCATTTCTTCTGTAATATCAAAATCTGCTATTACTCCATCTTTCATCGGTTTGATTATTCTTACTTTTCCAGGAGTTCTGCCTAACATTTCCTTTGCTTCTTTTCCTACTGCTAATACTTTTTTACTATTGGTATCTATGCTTACCACACTCGGTTCATTTAAAACAACCCCTTTGCCTTTTACATATATTAGGATATTGGTTGTCCCTAAATCAATTCCTATATCGCGCATTTTATCCCATCCTTACGTTTCTTTTATCATTAAATATTTATTTTTTGTAGATTCTCCACCTTTAATATGTCTAATTTCTAAATGTTTTTGAAATATTTTTTCTACCTCTTGATAACGTGCAAAATCTATTTCTTTTAATCTTTCTGTTAGATCTTTATGAACTGTACTTTTACTAATACCATATTTTTTGGCAATTTCTCTAATTGTACTTTTGGTTTTTATAATATAGTCTGCTAATACATTGACTCTTGATATTATTTTTTTATTCATATAAACCTTCTTTCTAGTAAAGTATATTTTTACTAGAAAGGTTTATGAATCTCACTGATTTATTTCGCTTAGTTTTTTTCCGAAATAGTTCTCAGGATCTACTAATTGTCCATTTACGGTTAGTTCAAAGTGTAAATGATTCTGTAATTCTTTATTTAAGTCACAACTTCCACTTTTTCCTATTATTTGTCCAGCTGATACTTGATCTCCTTTTTTGACTGTGGTATCGCTTAAACTTTGATATACACTTATTATTTCATTATTGTGTTTTATAGTTACACTTTTTCCAAGAAGTTCTTTTTCTTCCACTTCTATTACTTCACCATCTAAGATACTAATCACATCAAACACTTGCTCTTGTTGATAATCTACTCCAGTATTTTGTAGATAAGTATTTTCATGATAGATGATAGAATTGGTTTGTTCTTGGTCTTGTCCTCTATAATCATAATAATCTTTAGCAATTTTTACTCCTTCACTACTGTAAGGTCTTAGTATTGTGACTTCTGTATTTACTACAGGAATATATTCATCTAGTATCGTACCTGATACATAAGTGTAGTCTTCTTCCCTAGTTTGTAACCCAAGTTGACTAGATACTAGTATTCCTCCTGCAACTGCTAAAACAAATATTGCATATACTAATGGCAAGACAAATGGTTTTAACACTAATTTCTTTTTCATTCTTTCACCTCATTTTAAAGTTTGAACAAATAAAAAAGAATTATACATTTTTTAGATTATTTTTGATGATACATAAAAGTCATATATAAAACTAGTTACTAATTGAATTAGGGATAATGCTAATAAAAAATAGAAAATTCTAGCTTCCAATACTTTATTTTTTTTGAAAATTTTATTGATATTGATGGAATCTAGTGACCAAATTACTATGATGGTTACAAAAATATATAAAAAAAATTTAACACTCATTTGTCGTTTCCTCCTTGGTTAAATTTCTTTTTTGTGATTCCTCGTAATCTTTGATTTTTGTTAAGCGGCGATTATGTTTATCTAAATTTGAGTATGGAGTTTTTAAATAAGTGTCTATAATATCTAGTGCCTTATAAATGACCATACTTCCATCTAATGCAATAATATTGGCATCATTATCCATTCTAGTTAGTTTGGCTTGTCTTTCATTATCTACTTTAGCACAACGTACTCCTTTTACTTTATTGCAAGCGATGGAAATACCAATACCAGTTCCACAGATCACGATTCCATAATCTACTTCTTTTTCAACTACCGCTTCTCCGATTTTAAAAGCATATTCTGTATAGTCTACAGATTCTTCTGCATTGGTACCATAATCTATTACCTCATATCCTTTTTTTACTAAATATTTCTTAATCTTTTGTTTTAATGGATATCCACGATGATCGTTCGCTATTCCTATTTTCATTTTTTCACCTCTATTATTAATAGTATACCATAAGATTGTAAATACTATTTTAAAATTTACTTTTTTAAATTGCATCTGTTTTGATCATGCATTTTTATATTTTTCATTAATTAAAATTATAATCATTACATTTCACTATTAAATAATTTTTGGATTTTTAGTCTTGTTTGATTCCGATATTATGATATTACTTTATAATATGATATTATCTGCATGTACGAAAAAAGAGTCATTTACCTTAGCTAAATATTTTTAGTTAAATTATGCACTTAGTATCATCTAATTGTTTTTATGATCCATTTATCTCTATTTTCTAAGTATTTTTCATGTGGATTCATTATAATTTTTTTAGGATTAGAATGATATCCTTATTCCTTTATTTTTTTAATCAAGGAAAGGTGATAATCGCTACTTCTTACTCTTACATTCGTCGGTTCGTTGCATATTATCTTGATCATCTACTTTAGGTTAGAATATCAATTTCCTACTACTTACTCCTTTCTGTTTTCACTACACTCTCATGACAAACTTTCACATTCAATTTATAATACTCTCTTTCTTACAATCAAAAAAAGCTTATGCAGCTTTATTTTCATCATTAAATCCATATTTTTGATTAAATCTTTCTACACGTCCAGTCTTTGATGCTCTTGTTTGTTTTCCAGTATAGAATGGATGACATTTTGAACAAACTTCTACGTTGATTGTTTCTTTAGTAGACATTACTTTGAATGTTTCTCCACAAGCACAAGTAACTGTTGCTTCTTTCATTTCTGGATGAATTTCTTTTTTCATATTTTCACTCCTTTCATCTAGATTCACTCTAGTTATTTGAGCTTTTTCTTCGCCATGGTTTTTCTTATAACCATAGTAATTAAATGCGTACTTATTGTATCAAAACTTTATTTTGTTGTCTATAGTTTTAGGTAAATTTGATATTTGGTGAATTATTTTATTTTGATGCTTCTTTTCGATCTCTTTCTTAGAGTCTAGATTCCATATTTTTTTAGGTAGTAAAACTGCTATTAATTGGGCTTGATTCATAACAGTGTCTATTTTTACATCTATAGTTTTGGTAAGACTTCCTTTATTTATTAAATATTCATTTTGATTAGGGGAAAAGGAAAGCTCATCAGTTACTAGTAGCGCTCCATCACTACTTTCTTTAGGAATTAGATATTTTATTCCAACATTATACGTTTTTCTATTTTCTAGTGTTTTTTCTGAAATAACTATTTTCACTTACAATGGAAGTACTGGTAAATCCTTCTTCATACATATATTTTCCCTTCATATTTTCTAGCTCTTCTAGGGATTTAATTCCATATTGAGAAAAACTTTCAAGTGCTACACCTCTATAGGTTGAAAAATCTATCTCTAGTGGGGGAAATTTCGCAATTAAAGATTCTATCTGTTTTGATAAGAGTTGATATTTTTCTTGTATTTCTGTTGTTAACGGGCCATTTTCTTGATAATTCCAACTCTTTCGACATATAGCATTGATATTTTTAAATTGATATCCAGTGTAACTTCTTACTTGAATTACATCATTTGGTGTTAAATTAGATAAAAATTGGATGGTTGTGTCTTCTAATATTGATTTTATATGATTTGCTTTTGTAAGGTCATAAAATATTCTTGAAGACATTTCCAAAACAAAAGTGTCTAATTCTGGTTGTTTTTCTTTTCCTATGAATCTTAATAACACGTTTGTCTTTCTGCTTTCTCCTTGCATATTTTATTCCTACTTTCTTGTTATTTTTTACTTCTAAAATAAAAAGAGAGCACTACTGTTACCTCTTTATATTTGGTTTCCACAATATTCACAAAAACTGTTTGTACTCTTTTCTTGAGCCTTACAATGTGGACAAATTATTTATTCTCTAGTTGAATTTACTTGTGATGTTTCGGGACTTTCTGGTTGTATTGATTGATTCATTGAATTATTCATAGTTTCTGCTTGGTTCTCAAATTGATTTAGAGGTTGGTTCCCGACGTTTTTAGCTACTCCCACTACTGATATTTGTTTGGACTTTAGAAAGTCTAATACTGCAGAACCAATGATTAAGATAATTCCCAAAATTAGTAACCAAAATCCAAAACCAAAACTAACAACTCCATACCCACTGTATTCTAAAACATCAGTATCTGCAATATTATATATTATTACTGCTAATGATATTCCAGCTGGTATTGTGGCGAACTTATCTTTTTTAAGAAAGAATAATACTCCTGCTATAATAGCTGCTACTACAACAATCTTACCATTTGTATCAATAAAGTTGATTGATTGAGATAATCCGAATAATTTTACAGTTAGGAAAGGTAAAAAGTTTCCAATTAATAGTAATACACATCCTGCATATCCAATATATTGTGCATTCTTTTTGGCAATTTCTAAATATTTCATACTACACACTCCTATGTTTTTATTATACACAAAACTATTTGTACTGTCTATTGATTTCCATTTTTGTCTATTACTTTTTTAGGTGTAATTGTATCTAAAATTCATTATTTATATGTAGGAACATAATTAGGCTGATTGATTGTTTTATCGTTGTTCTTTGATAATTACTTCTAATACTTTAGTGGCAATTGCTTGATATCCTTCTATATTAGGATGAATATCTTTAGGATTTGGTAAGAAATCTTTATTTTCTTTAAATAGTTGATAATTTGAAATGTAGGTGGCGTGATATTTCATGGCTAGTTGCTGGTATTGATCGTCTATATAACTAAACAACTCATCTAATTCTTTTTCACTGGTGTTAAAGAGAAAAGGAATAGGATTATAATAACCAACTATAATTAGTTTTTCTTTGGCATATTTTCTTACTTCTTTTAAACAAATATCTACTCTAGGAATGATATTATTTACTATTTCTTGATAGTTTTTGATTTCTCTAACATCTAAATCCGTTTTTTTTATTCGATTTAAAAAGTCATTTGCGCCAATGCTAACTGTTACTATATCTGATTCTCTTAAGTCTTTTCTTATTTCAGTATCCACTTCTAATTGATTTATGATATCTATAGTTTTATAATCGTTTTGGCTATATTTTTTCGTATAGTTTTTTAATTTTTTATTTTGTCTTAGATAATCCGCTATATAATCGGCATATCCATAACTGATTTCTCCATAAGGATTTTGACCTTCGGCTAGAGAATCTCCTAGTGCTATATAAGATAGTTTGTTCGTATGAGATAGTTGGTATACTGCAAATACACTGATAATAATTACTATCATTATTAATAATAATTTTTGTCTTTTTTTCATTACTACCTCCAAAAAAAAGAATAGATTTCTCTACTCTTATTTTATGATATCTAATTGTTTTTAGAATAGCTTTTTGCCATAATTGGATGATCACAGATTATTTTTAAATCTTCATATATCTTAGATGCTGGGGCTTTAAAATATTCATTTATCATAGATAGGGTTAAGCTATTGGTGTATATGTGATATGACAATTCTAAGACTTCGATAGGAATTGCGGTTATATCACTTAGTGGAGATATCGTATTTACTGTCTGAAAATATTGAAAGGCATTACGATCATACGATAAAGCTATCATTTCAATGTATAGTTGTTGTTTTTGACTTGTTGTTAATAAACTTAAATTCGTTTTTAAAATAGTTTCTATTTTTTCTAAACTTTCTGTTTCATTCCCATTGTTGATTAATATATCGGCATAATATTTACTTTGTTCATTCGACATTTTGGCATATTCACTAGTTTGAAAGTCTTGCTTTGGACTATATTCTGTTTCGGCTAATTTCTCTATCGTTAGTATCAGATTACATAGGTTGTTTGCTAATTCGTAATTTCTTTTTACATCTTTTATATAAGCTTCGCATTCTTTTATTTCGATAGGCATATTTTGAGTCACTTCTTCCATGTTTGCCGAAAGTTTTAACTCATCTATTTTATTGATCAAATGAATCTGAATATCCGCTATTCTAATTTTATTTTCTAATACGGCATCGTTATTAGCTAATTTTATATTAGGGTAATGAAGGTCTGCATGATATATTTGATGCCTATTGATAATTTCTTGGATAATAGGATTGTACAATTGTGATAAGCAACGATTTTGAAGTTCTTCAATTTCTACTAATGTATCTTGAATTTCGGTCCATGTCATGGTATCACTTCCTTTGGTGGTTATTCTAACATAAAGTTATATAAAATTCAAGAAAAAGAAAAACAGTTGCCCTTTAACTATGAAAAAGAAAAACAGTTGCCCTTTAACAGGATTAACTGTTTACTTTGATCTCTTCCAACAATTCTATTTTAGCTCCAACTACTGTTAATTTTTCTAATATATTTTCATATCCTCTCAATACATGTTCGATATTTTCAATGATTGTTTCTCCTGATGCAGCTAAGGCGGCTAATACTAAGCAAGCTCCAGCTCTTAAATCTGTTGCGGTGACAGTAGTTCCTGTTAATTCGGTTTTCCCCTTGATCGTAATCATACGATTATTCTCTTTGATTTCAATGCTTGCTCCCATATCATTTAAATATGGAACATTTTGGAATCTATTTTCATAGATTGTCTCTTCTAATGTAGAGATTCCTTCACACTGGGTTAATAATGTAGTAATTGGTTGTTGTAAATCCGTGGCGAATCCCGGATATCCTAAAGTTTTGATTCTAACTGGTTTTAAATTTTCGGTTTTGGAAGTTACAATATAATCAGGTCCTACTTCTAGTTTTACTCCCATTTCTTTTAATTTCAAAGTTAAAGTTTCTACGTGTTCTGGAATAATATTATCGATTTTTAGATTATCTCCTACTAGTGCTCCAGCAATCATATAAGTCCCAGCTTCAATTCTATCTGGAATTACTTCGGTATAGCATCCCTCTAATTTGTCAACTCCTTGAATACGAATTTCACTCGTACCTGCTCCCGTAATATTAGCTCCCATATTATTCAGGAAGGTAGCAACATTTACGATTTCTGGTTCCTTGGCAGCATTTTCAATTACTGTTTCGCCAACTGCTTTGGCGGCTACTAGCATTGTATTAATTGTAGCACCTACACTTGGAACATCTAAATAAACACGTGCTCCTATCAACTCTTTGGCATCAATTGTATATTTATCTTCTTCTTCTTTAATCTGGGCTCCTAAGGCACGAAATCCTTTTAATGTTTGGTCAATTGGTCTAGCTCCAATTGAGCATCCTCCTGGAAAATACATTTCTACATGTTTGTATTTTCCTAATAACACGGCCATAAAATAGTAAGAAGCTCGTAGTTTTTTTGAAATCGCAGATGGGATTGGTTTGTTAATAATGGTTTCTGGGTTGATTAAAATGCTTTCACTTGCTCTTTTGATATCGGCTCCTAGATATTCTAAAATTTCTACTAATGCATCCGTATCGGTTATTTCTGGAACATTACATATGGTTACGGGAGAATCGGCTAATATTGCGGCTGGTATTAAGGCAACAGATGCATTTTTGGCACCACTAATACGAATGCTTCCACTTAGGGTATTTTTCCCTTGAATTTTTAACTTTTTCATTTTTACCTCCAGTTATTCTACTATATTGTATTAGTTAATTATTTGTTGGTTCATAAACAATTTTTGTTTTTCTCTGATTTTATCTTTTATATTTTTTTCACCACTAGCGATTACTTTTCGCGGATCATACACTTCGTTATTTTCTGTTATATATTCTTTTACTGCTTGATACCATACTAGCTGTAGTTCGGTATTTATATTTATTTTACTAATTCCACAACTAATTGCTTGTTTAATTTTGTGATCGGAAATTCCGGTTCCACCGTGTAAAACAAGTGGAATTTCTAGATTCTTATTTATTTGTTTCATGATTTCAAAGTCCAAATTCAGTTCACCTTTATATAAACCATGAACACTCCCTAATGCTGGTGCGAGAGAATCAACATTGGTTGCTTTGACTAATTCTAAGCAATCTTCTAATGTAGCATTCAAAATTTGTCCTCTTACGCCATCTTCATTTCCACCAATATGTCCTACTTCTGCTTCTACGGTGACATCGTTGGCATGGGCATACAGGACTACTTGTCTAGTTATTCTGATATTTTCTGGAAGTGGATATTTTGACGCATCAATCATAACTGAAGTAAATCCAGCATCGATTGCTTGAATACAACTGTCTATGCTAGAACCATGGTCCAGATGAATACAAACTGGAATTTCAATTTTTAAATCTGCTATTAATCCGTTTATCATATTAACTATGGTTTTATAGCCCCCCATATACTGAATGGTTCCTTCACTTACTCCTAAAATAACTGGAGCTTTTAAATTATTCATTTCTTCTAATATATATTTTGTCCATTCTAAATTATTGATATTAAATTGAGCAATGGCATAATTATTTTTTTTTGCTGATAAGAGCATTTCTTTACTGTTGGTTAGCATGGTATCACCTAATATCATTATAGTTGAATCCTAAAATAAAAACAAGATTTTATTCTTGTTCCTGATTTATTGGACATTTTATAAGATATAATTCATTCCTAATATAAGAAGGATGATGCTTCCTATCATCGTGGAAATATTGCCAAATTTATTTACTAGCTTTTGTCCCAAATTTACACCAATATAGGTAAAGATAAAACTGGTCATTGCAAAAATGATACAGCTTGTATATATGTTTGTTTCTAAAGCTCCGAAAGCAATTCCGACACTAAAGCTATCAATACTTACGGTAAAGGCAAATATTAATACGGAGAAAAAATTATTTAATAATTTTGCTGGTTCATCTTTATTGATAGAGAATAACATTTCTATTGCTAGGGCTATAAAAATAACGCCCACTACAATATCAGGATGAACAGGAATGATATTTAACACTATTTTTCCTAGAGCATATCCTAATAGAGGCATAAAAAAATGAAATATTCCTACCATGGTGCTCATTAAATTATTTGTAGTTTTACTCATATTCATGGTTCCATAAATAATTGCTAATGAAAAGGCATCCATACTTAGTCCTACTGCGGTTATTAAAGTCATTAATATCGACATAAAAAAGCCTCCTACTTAAGAATATGTAGGAAAGCTAATCATTTATTCTTTTTCTTTTAGACAAGATTACTGATTTTACATTTCATTTGTTAGCTAAAGCTTCTGTAGTTTCTAAATTATCTAATAATTTCTCGTATCTATGAGTATTGGTTTCAAGCGTTATATCTGTTACTTTTGCGACTTTGTAAGGGGGTCCTTTTTCTTTACTAGAAACATATTCAAATTAGCTCTTCTTTTAGTACATGTTTTCATTCTATTGTCATATTTCTTGCGTTTATCACCTCTATTCATTTATATGCTTGAGATATTTGGCTATAATCCCAACCATAATACTTATCTATATAATCTAAATGCGCTACTACATCGATTTGTTTTTCTTCTATCTTTTTTAGCAATTTTTTATAGTATCAATGTGTAGTACGTGTTTTTGGTATTGTATCATCTTTTTTAATATCACGGCTACTTCTTATTAAAAAGTCTAATTTTAGTTTTTTCTAACTGCTTGACTTTCTCTTGGGACAAGTGGTTCTCTAATATTTCAGCAGTTTTTTATAACACTAAATTTCTGATTTTAAATTTGGCAATCTTATCAATGTTCATATTTTGCTTTTCTATAGGCTACTTCTTGTATCCATTATAGCTTCACTTGAAGTATTTATTAATTAATTCTTGAATAAAAAACTTATATTCTACTTCTGTCTTTGTTTCACTTTCTTCAGCTTCTAATAGGCAAAGTGGAGGAAACATGACACACCACCAATTATCTCCTTTGCCATCTCCTAAAGTTACTACTAATGATTCGTAGTAACCTTCTTCGTAGCTTACTCCTTTATATACTTTTTCGGGAAAATAGTTTAGTCCATAATTTAATGTGTACTCTTGATTTGAATGATTTCTCATCAGAGTTTCTTCAATTATTTTTTGATAATGTGGCATATTTTCCTCTACGGTTTTTTTTGCATTTTGTAAGGAATCTGTCCTAACTAAATCACTATATAAATGTTTTTGAATGTCATCTCTTACTTCTATTTTTAAGGATTGATCTTGAGATTGATTACTACTCGCAATTACTCGAAAGCGAAGGGATTCCTTCGGTATTACAACATTGTGTTCTTTTTGATTGATCATTAAAACGGAGATTACTATTAAACTGAATATAACTATTTTTTTCATCCAATCACCTTTCTAAATACATCATGATATCTTCTGTTGTTTTTTATTCACATTCTTTTCTAATTTTTGTTTCTTGACATATAGTGATATGAGAGGTGATTTATATTAATTATAAAACATTATTGATACAACAGTCCTTGACTAATCATTTATTTTATTTGCGATCTATGAGAGAATTTTCATTAAATATTGAGTTATCTTTTTTTCAAAATAATCAAGAAGAAATCGCTACTGCTCGTGATTTTGTGGAGCGTTGTGCAGAGTTAGAACAGGAAGTTATTGATCTTTCTAACGGTAAACTAGAGCGAGTTCTTTTGGATAGTAGAATATTTGTGACGAATTATACGCTTGATCTTGAACTTTTAACAAAAAAACTATTTGATGTTGACATCCATACTAATTTAACAGAACAAGAATTCAATCTTATTCCTAAAGAGCAGGACGAATCTATTGAGCAAGCATTTGATCAGGTTATGGATATTAATCAACGTACAGTTACTTTAGCTAACAACTTTGTGGACTTTTGTTCTTCTTTATTCATTCGTATGAAGAAAAATGAGTTATTTTCTTATTCTTATCCTCTTTTCTATGGATTTATGATTCGCAGTATTCGATTATATATTAGAGATTTAGAACGAATTATTCAAGGAACTAGTGTCGACCCTACTTATATTGCACGTTTTGAATATTATTATAGTGAGTCAATGATGAATATTTGTCAATTTATTACTGGGCTTTCTGATCCTGACCAAATTTCTATTCTTAATCAAGCAGAAAACTTTCGAAGTGATTATCAAGCAGCGATGACTAAGTATCAACAGGCTTCTTTAACTCCAGAATCTCAGATTGTTTTAAGGGAAGAGTTATTAGAGTTGACAGGTAGATTTCAAAAATTCATTATTAATATTATTCAAGGAATTTTGAATCAGAAGCTATATTTTATTGTTGAACCATTGTTTTTTGATAATATGTTAACTGAGGTCAACTATTTTTTATATCTTTTAGTTGGTTCAGAATATGGAATCAATAAAACCACTAGTGCTTAGCTAGTGGTTCTTATTTTGGATAAGCGATTATCATACGATCTCTTTCTTGAAGATCTTGATAGCAGATAATTTCTGCTTCTGGTAGATGGTCTTTTAATAGTGATGTTACATCTTCTTTTTGAGTACATCC
>JAQXIG010000083.1 GCA_029007685.1 bacterium
CCAAAGATAGTATTAATATCTGTATTAGAGGCAGCTCTTACGATTTCGGCTGCTTGTTCTGCTTCGAACAAGGTCAAATTCACTCCACCTGTAACATTGATAATAGCGTTGGTTGCTCCTTGAATGCTTGTTTCTAATAGCGGAGATGAAACTGCTTGTTTGGCTGCTTCAATAGCACGATCTTCACCCATACCAATACCAATTCCAATAATGGCTTTTCCTGAATTTTGCATTACTGCTTTTACATCAGCAAAGTCTAAGTTTACTAGTCCCACAACAGCAATTAAATCCGAAATAGATTGCACACCGCGACGTAAAACATTATCTACTTCTTTAAAAGCTTCTAGCATTGGAGTTGTTTTATCAATAATTTCTCTTAAACGGTCATTTGGAATTACGATTAAGGTGTCTACATGTTTTTTAAGTTCATCTAAGCCTCTTAAAGCATTATCCATCCTTCTTTTTCCTTCGAATCCAAATGGTTTGGTTACGATTGCCACAGTCAAGGCTCCTAAGCTTTGTGAAATTTCAGCAATGACAGGAGATGCACCTGTTCCGGTTCCTCCACCCATACCACAAGTTACGAATACCATGTCCGCCCCTACTAAGGCATCTTCGATTTCCTTTTTTGATTCTACGGCAGCTTCTCTTCCTACTTCTGGGTTTGCTCCAGCTCCTAAGCCATCTGTCAAATTAGAACCAATTTGAATTTTCACATCTGCTTTTGAGTTATTTAAAACTTGCAAATCTGTGTTAGCAACAATAAATTCTACACCTTTTACACCAGTTTCGATCATACGATTTACGGCGTTACATCCTGCTCCTCCAACACCAATCACCTTTATTTTTGCAAGTTGATCCATTTCTAATCCGTTAAACATATATTTCCTCCCTTAATCTTAAGAAAAATAACCAAATACTTTACTGATAATACCCTCATTAGGATCTGTCATTTTCTTTTTCGTTGACATTAAATTTTCTGCTTGCTTTTCACTAAACATTGAATAACTTTTCCCTCTTAGCTCTAATTTATAGTGAAAATACTTTAAAAGACCAAGCGCACTAGAATACATATTGTTTCTGATTCCTAGAGTACCAATATTTAAAGTGGACGCTCTACGATCGAAAACATTTTCTACTACATACTGGAATCCTGCTAATTCGCTTATTCCCCCAGTTATAATTATATAACTAATTTCACGGTTTGTTAAGATACTAATTTGTTTTTTCGCCAATTTTAGTAATTCTTGAATTCTTTGTTCTACTAATTCTGATAATTCTAATTGGTTGATCGATCTCGCATTTTCGTCTTTATCCATTATTTCGATGATATCATTGACATCAGCATAACGAGTGTTGCTAACTGCAAATGTTTCTTTGATATGTCTAGCTGTACTTCTCTTTAGATAGTATCTTTTGGCGATGTCTATATCGATTAAACTACTACCTGCTTCTATTTTTTCATTTTTGATCATAATTCCTTTATTGAAAATCGCAACATCAGTGGTATCATAACCAATGTTTATTATAGCTACTACTTCGTGATCCATTTCTTTATTCCGAACTTCAAAATAATCGCCTAAAATAGGAAAACCGATATCTACCATTTCGATGTCATTTTCTTTGAACAGGGCTGTTATTTCGTTTAAAATATTTTTGGGTATCATGGTGATTACTGCTTTTAAATTCAATTTACTTCCCATCAATCCTTTTGGATCTTTTACGCCTTCTTCTTCATCAATTTGAAAGGAAATTGGTAATATGGTAACTAATTCCATATTTTCTTTCACGCTACCTAATACAGCATCTTGAAAAACAGCAGATATTTCGTCGCTATCAATCATTTTGTTAGGATCTAAGGCGATTTCTCCAGATACGATATCAAACCCAATTTGATTGCTTGGTAATCCTACAATTGCTTGATCTATTTTGGTGCCTAACTGTTCTTCAATACTTTGTTTAGCTTTTTGAAGTGATAAGGAGGCACTTTCAAAATCAATGACTAAACCATTTTTGATTCCCTTACTTCTGATGTTGGTGGATGCCAACACATGAAATTTATTATTTATATATTCACTGACAATTATTTTTATCCCGAAACTACCAATGTCAATTCCTGTATATATTTTTCTCATTATCAGCTTCTCCCCAATCCTATTCTTTATTCATTATACAATATAAAAAAAAATAAGGAAAGAGTAACCTTATTTTTTTTATCTTTTTTTCCAAAGAAGTCTAATCGTATAGAATAAGAACACGATAAACATTAAGACATAGATCCACATCAACACGGTACTAACAATTCCATCGGTGTACTTGTAAATGATACCAGGGATACTTTCTGGGAAGTATTTACTGATAAAAACACTAATTTCTCCTACACCTAAATTGTTTTTTATGAATGTTAAAATTCGAAAAAATATATCTAAAGAAGCAATGTAATAGACACTACTATCTAATCTTCTAAAGAAACATACTCCTGCAACAATTAAAATGATTAATAATACTACATCAAAACTCATGATTTACCTCTCTTTCTACTCTATCAAAATAGTATCATAAAATAGATAAAAAAGGAATTTATTTTTTCCACTTTACATTCTAAAAGTACGGATTGGTATTCATTTCTTCTTTTAAGGTTGTTGGAAGTCCATGCCCGGGATATAGGATGATACTTCCATCATATTTTTTTATTTTCTCGATACTTGCTTGCATTTTGGCAAAGTTTCCCCCTGCTAGATCACATCTGCCTACAGTCCCTTGAAAGATAAAATCACCAACGAACATGATGTTTTGCTCTTGGAAATAGAAACTAATCGAGTCCTCACTATGCCCTGGGTTAAATATGACATCAAAAGTGAATGGTTTGATTTGGTATTTTTGCTCTTGGCAAGTGAAGTTATCGTATATTGGAACTTGATATTTTGTTTTTAGTTCTGATAATGCCCCAACATGATCAAAATGGTGGTGAGTAACTAAAATTCCTAATAATTCTAGTCCCATTATTTTTTCTTCTATTTTTTTAAATTCACTTCCAGGATCCACAATGAGACATTGATGGTTCTTTTTTAAAATATAACAATTTTCTTGTAGGTATCCTACTTCTAATTTTATAATTTCCATAGATTTCCTCTTAGAGATTTGACTCTTATCCTTTCGTTATCGTTATCATTCAATATTCATTATATTATGGTTGTTTCTGTTTGAATAATTGATTCAAAATTTGAAATATCATATAGAAAGCGTGAATTGATGATTGATGAATTTTCTTTATTACTAAAATGTAATTTGCTTGTGAGATATAAAATTCGTGACATTTAACACACTCAAAACTAGCTAATTCTGGTTCTAAACAATATGGATATTTATCTATTCAGACAGAACCCGTTTCCATTATGCTATCAGTTTTTAAGATGTAATAGAAATGTTTCTAAATCCATCTTTTATTCCTTTTTTCTATCTTTTGGTTATATAGAGAACATATGATTCAGGGTTAAAAATTATGCTTTTCTTTGTTCTTTTTCTAGTTTGGAATAAATACAACCACAGTAATCTTGACGATATAAATTATAGTTTTCAGATAATTCAATGCTGCGTTGGTATCCATTCTTCTTTTTAAAATCGCTATATAAATATGAAGTTTGATATTTGTTTTCTAGTTTTTGCCCGATTTCGTTTAAGACTTGACTATTTTTATGAGGACTTACTGATAAGGTAGTTGTAAAATAATCCAATCCTAACTTCTTGGCAGTTTTTGCAGTTTCTTCTAATCGCAACCGATAACAGGAAAAGCACCGTTCGCTACCTTCTCCTAATTTTTCTAGTCCTTGAATTGCATTATAGAAATCTTTAGGTTGATAGTTTCCTTCTAAGAAAGAAATTGGATGTTTAGTATTTAATTTTTGGATGAGAAATTGTTGTTCTTGTGCTCGTCTTTGATATTCTTCTATTTCTGTGATATTAGGATTATAGTAAAAAATAGTGATTTGAAAGTACTCTGATAGTATTTCTAATACATAAGTCGAACATGGCCCACAACAGCTATGAAGTAACAGCGTTGGAACTTTTGGTTGTTGTATTATTTCTCGCAATTTTTCTTCCATTTTTAATTGATAATTTATTTTCATTTTTCTTCCTCTATAAATAATTTGGGCAATACTTTTTTTGGTACCATAATAGGAATATTATGGACAATATCGATTTGATAATTAACAATACTGGAATCAAACTTTTCACCATCTAAACACCAAGGTTTTTTTAAGCAATTATGAAATGTTATTTTCAAGTGATCTGTTTGATGGAAATAAAACCCAGGAACTTTGGTGATATCATTGGTTGTCAAGTAAAATAAACTTTTAACGATATCTTTTTTGGTAGTTAAATTACAGAATAATACTTCGAATTTGTTGTCATTTAATTTGATGTTGTGATAGAAGTTATTAAAACCTGCGATACGATTAGCATTGGAAATCAGCGCAAAAGAATATAGCCCATGATATCGTTCGTTGTTTACTTCGTAAGTAATTTCATAAAGAGGCGTTTTTTTGTGAAAAAAATCACGGATTGCTTCAAGGATATAGGCAAGATGGCCTATTGTTTTTTTCATTTTACGACTTGTTTCATAAGGGACATTCATGAATTTGCCAAAACCAGCAGAATAGGTAAATGGTTGGCCATTGATAGTACAAACGTCAATACCATGTACTTCCCCAGTCAAGATTAGTTCAAGATTTTTATTCAGATTTTTTCCAAGACCAAGCATGGCACCTACATCATTGGTAGTCCCATATGGTAAATGGGAAAGAGTTAGTTTCTTTTTTCGTTCAAAATTTCCAGTCATTACTTCATTATATGTTCCATCACCCCCAACGGAAATTACTAAATCAATATCGTCTTCTAAATTTTTAACTATTTCTTTTGCATGCCTGGAATATTTGGTTTGATAATAGTTGACTTCATATCCATGTTTGGCAAATAGTTGTTTATAATTGTCAAAATCATGTTGTGGTCTTTTTTTTCTGATACTGAATTTTCCACTATTCGGATTATAGATTATTATGGCTTTTTTCAAGCTATCACCTCATCTAAACAACTGTATTTTATCATTTTTTGATGGAGAAGTAAATAAAAAGAGATTTGCTAAAATTCTCCTTATTTTGATCTATCTAGTGGGTAATCTTGCATCACAGTTACTAATATACCCGTTTTCATACTAGTTTCGTCATGGGTTGATTGATTCATTACAGCAGTTCTTACGATGATACCCCTAAGACGATTAGTGTTTTATCTCAGTTGATAGAAACGATCAAAAAAAGAAACGATTTATCATCATTTCTACTATTCGTTATTTATTACTCTGCTAAATTGTGATAAACATCCTGTACATCATCGATATCTTCTAACGCTTCCACTAATTTGTATACTTTTTCTTTGGCTTCTTCATCGTCTAGACCAATTTCGTTATCTGCTAAATAGGTAATTTCACTGGTAATAAAATCTGTGACTCCCATTTGTTCAATGGCTTCTTTTACTTCCAGAAATGATTCCGGTGAGGTATATACTTCATAGCTATCATCATTAGTGATAAAATCTAGCGCTCCATGATCCAATACATTTATCATTAGTTCGTCTTCATTTACTGTTTTTTCTAATATGATTAAGCCTTTACGATTAAACATATAGCTTACGGAACCATCGGTACCTAAATTACCTCCACGCTTGGTGAAAGCCGCACGTACTAATGAAGCAGTGCGATTTCTGTTATCTGTTAAGCAATCTACCATGAAAGCAATTCCATTAGGGCCGTATCCTTCATAACGAATGCTTTCAAAATCTTCCCCGCCTTGGCTACCAATTGCTTTATCAATTGCTTTTTGAATATTATCCTTTGGCATATTTTGACTACGACATTTTTCAATTACCATTCTTAGTGATGGATTGGAATCTGGATCTCCATTGGTACCTTTAGCTGCTACATAAATTTCTTTAGCTAACTTTTGAAATACTTTACCACGAGCTGCATCAATTAATCCTTTTTTACGATGAATTGTAGCCCATTTTGAATGTCCGCTCATAATTACTCTCCTTTTTCTATTTATTTCATTTGTATATTTACCATTAACATCGTATCATAAACCGCCAAAAAAGAAAAGATTTTACTTTTCTACTTAAAAAAAAAATTCTGTTTGTCAAATCCATTCTACTCTTGTATACTAGATATTAGGTGATTTTATGTATGTGATCATTCAAGGAAAAAGAATACCGTTTCGTGATTCTGTTAAGTTTTTAGAAAGATTTAAGGGATTTATGTTTGTACTAAAACCTATTGAAGTTGGGTTACGGTTTCCAAAACGATGCTTTCTTCACACTTATTTTATATGCCAAGATATCGATATCATTATGACTGATAAAAATCATAAAATCATTAAGCTTTATCCTAATTTTGCAAGTGAGAGGATCATTTTTCCAAAACGTGGTGTTTATTATACTTATGAACTTCCTTGTGGTAGTATTCAAAAGTTAAAAGTTGGGGATATTTTAAAAGTAAAAGAAAAATAATAATTCACTTCAAAATTGAATTATTATTTTTTTTCATTATAACTATCCGGCAAGTCATTTTCATATAATGCGAAAATATCTTCTTTTCCTTTGAATGATTCTACTAATTTAAATGATTCTTTTACGTCATTTAATATATAGATTTTGTCTTTATCATATTTTTTTTCTAATAATCCTTCATAGATAGCCTTGGTTTTCTTTTCTCCAATTAGAATAACATAATCTGCTACTTCAGCGATTTCTGTTCCAAATGTTTTATTGTATTCATCTTCTTTTTCTCCAAGTTCGATCATACCTGGGGTTACTACTACTTTGGTACCTGGCATCATTTTTAATACTTCCAAAGCTTTTTTCGCCCCTACTGGATTTGAGTTGTAGGCATCATCAATCATATGAATATTTCCTATTTCTTTCATTTCCAAACGATGTTTTACAGGCCTTACTTTGTGTACTCCAGTTTGAATTTCAGATACGGTCATTCCAAGTTCTTTAGCTAAGGCAATACTAGCTAAAATGTTATAGATGTTATGATTTCCTAGTAATTTTGTTTCAAATGAGTAAGCTTTCGCATCACCCTTGAAGTGACAATCAAAGGTACTACCATTACTACTACATTTAATATTATCTGCATAAACATCTACATCTCGATTATCAATTCCGATCCATACAATTCGACAAGTATTTTTCAATTGATAAGAAACTTGTTTGGGATCATCTCCATTTAAGATTCCGATTCCATTTTTTGGAAGGGATTCGATTAATTCAAATTTGGCTTTCTGAATATTTTCTTCATTGCCAAAACTTTCTAAGTGGGCAGTTCCGATGGTAGTTAAAATTCCATAACTTGGATGAACCATATTACATAATTTTTTAATTTCACCTCGTTTATAAGCTCCCATTTCGGCAATAAACACTTCATCAAATTTATCTAAGTGATTGTTGATGCTCATCATTAATCCATATTCTGTATTTAAATTTCTAAGAGTTGGTCGTGCTATCATTTTGACGTTTAGGATGTCACTTAAAATATTTTTACTACTAGTTTTTCCATAACTTCCAGCTATTCCTATTACTTTTAAGCGTTTCATACTTTTTAGTTTACTGGTTGCTTGAAAATAGAATATGTAGTAAACACATTTTTCAATGGGTTTGTTTAAAATATTGATACACCATAGGTAGAAATATACTAAATAAGTGATAGTCGCTAAAATTACCAGTAGTAGATTGGTTTGTTCTTTGAAAAAGTAACAGCATACAACTGGTATTAGATATACCATAGTAGCAGTTACTATCAGTCTTTTTACACGAGCAGTTACTACTAATGGTTTTTTCATTTGTGTTTTTTCTTTTTTATTACTTCTACAAACTATAAAGACACCAATGATATAAATTACTATTGCGATATATATTAGAATGTTTAATTTGAAAACATCGTTTCCTATTAAACAAAGAAAGGCGGGGACATCTATTCCTAAAAAGGCAGATCTGAGATTTTTTCTAATCCATTTTAGATAACGATTGCCATCGTTGTACAGATTTTGTTGTAGCATATGCATTGCTTTTTTACTTTTGATAACAGTATAAATCATCAAAACCAAGATTAAGATCACTGTGGCTATATTCATAATTGTTCCTCCATTTTTCGATATTTTCCTTTTATTTAGTTTATTATAATATATAAAAACAATTAAATAAAGAAAAAGAGGATTTTTTCCTCTTCTTTCGCTTGTGACTATCTTCTGCGTGTTTTAATCCAACTTTGGCCTTGTTGATAAAAGCAACCTGTGTAAAACCTTCCATCCTTATTTTGGTCAAAACGAGCTCTATTATTTGAATAAAAATTGGGATTGGTGATGGTATCTATATCACTATTATGGATATTTGTTATAGGTATGTGTTTTGCTTCTAATTGACGAATGATTGCTTTTGCCATATTAATATGAATGAAGCCATCTTGTTCTGTCAAACACTCAGTCCAATATTGTCCATTTTTAACAAATTTAGGAAAACAATCATAAGTATAACTATGTGCTTGTGCGTGAGGTCCAATGTAAACAGAGATATCATCTGGATGACAATCACTAGTTCCACGTAATTGCTCGATCAAGTCTCCCGCTAAGCCTCTATCAATATATTCTCCACCACAGTGTGCCATAGCCACTACTTGGTTTATAGTATCTTCAGCAAATACAACCGGAGAATCGGCAACTGGATAAGCGAGTGCGATTTCTGGAAGTGTCGAATCGATCATTAAAATGTCAGAATCAATATCTATGTCATATAAATCTTCATATGAGTCTATCATGTCTCTGGTAATTCTAACAGCATGTCCATCCATATATTTCGTGTCATATTTAGCAAGTAATCTCTGTTTTTCTTCCTCCGTGCTATCACTAAGATCAGGTCGTTTCTTTTGAATTGGGGTTAGTATTTTCAACCCATCAAAACCTAACTCTCTCCCTAATTTTATTCTTCTCATCGTAAAATCCGCTTTTATTTCTTCTTTATTCATGCCTTCTGGATAAAACTTTTTATCAAGATTCATATTGCCATCTACAATCATACTATGAAAATATTTTATATTGGTATGTAACATATTATTTCCTCTTCTCTTTAAAAACTTTTTATATTTTAACATAAAATGGAACCTTTGTCTAGCCTTTACCTTTTTGAGTTTCGGTATTTTACGAATTTTTTCTTAAATTATTCAAAAAATCTAGTCAATATATATTAAATTTGTGATATTTTTATTTTAGATTAATATAAAGACATGCTAACGCAGAACATAGTAATATGTTCTTTTTTTCTATTATGGATTAGTTTTAACTATAATTTTAATTGTAGTTGCTTATATTCTTTTCTACATTCTACTTTTTGATATTCTTTTATTCCAGTATGTGCCTGTTTTAATATTTCGTAGATTCCTCTTGCCAATTGATTAAACCATATACACACTTTATTTCTTAATGATTTACTAGCTTCTATGATTTTAATAGTCAATAATTTATAATACATTTCTTCTGCTATCATTGCTAAATGTCCCATATGTATTGTTAATAATAGATTTAAGTTATTCATGGCTTTTAGTGTTCTTACTCTCATATTCTCAAAATCATACTCTTGTTTTTTACTTCTAAAATATTCTTCTACTCTCCACCTATAAAAATATAATCTAACCACTTTGATTACATCTTCTTTGGAATGAACATTTCTATTTGTTAATAATATCATTGGATGCTCTTCATCTAATCCATATACAAATACTAATTCATATTCTTTTTTATTGCATGGTAATACAACTTTGGTATGGGATACTGATATCTCATGTTCTTCCTTATCATCAAACCATAAGGTCATTTTGATTTTTCCTTTTCTTCTAATTGCCATCTCGTGACAATTTTTCTTTTTTCCTTTGCATATGAAGTATCTTTTATCTTCTATTCTAATTACA
>JAQXIG010000084.1 GCA_029007685.1 bacterium
CCCGGTACTTCGATGATCGTCCTTTTAGACATATTTAAGAATTGCTGATCAAGATGATCTTTTTTCCAAATTTCAACTGCTTTTCGATATACTTCTTCTTTCCATTTGTCATAATCCCAAATCATACCTTGGCTATCCCAATAATCAATTTCGACATTTGTTAGATCTTTGTTTTGTCCATAGTGTCCACCCTTTCGCATCGCTTGATATATGCAACGAAGAGTATGGATCTTTTTACCAATAACCACATTTCCTACACCTTCCACTTCTATGATCGTATTTCGAGGAATATTTAAAAATTGCTGATCTTGGTGATCTTGTTTCCAAATTTCAACTGCTTTTCGATATACTTCTTCTTTCCATGTTTCGTAATCCCAAATCATACCTTGGCTATTCAAATAAGTAATCTCTTCCGGAGAAAAATTGTTATAATCATTGTATTTTCGTCCTTCTTGCATAGCTTTATATATACCTCGAAAAACGACTATCTTATTCCCAATATTCACAGTTCCTATCTCTCCTACTTCTATTGCTGTTCTACGAGAAATATTCAAAAAATGTTGATCAGGATACTGTTTTTTCCAAATTTCAATGGCTCTTTTATCTTCTTCTTTTACTATCATATTGCTTCCTCACTATTTAATTTTGTTAAGCTATCTACAATGATTTGAAAGGCATCATATCTTCTTTCTACCCGTCCTATAACTTTAATGATATCACCTTTTTTTAATCCTAATGGCTGATACTTCCAATAAACTTTAGGGAACATAGTTAAATCTACCGATTGATATTCATCACTTCCCAATAGAAATACCATTTCCTCCCCTTTTTTCGTACATATCTTTTTGACTTTTTCGATTAATACAATTAGAGTTATTTTTTGATTAAAGTAGTTACTAATTTGATTAGTTGAAATCATATCTGTTTCATTGGCTTTGTAAAAAGTTACAGGGTGATTACTTAGATAAATTCCAAACAATTCTTTTTCTTTTTGGATCAAATATTTTTTTGGGTATTCTTCTTTTTGTTCGATATTAGGTTTTAAGACAAACTCTGGATCCAAATCTTTTACCAACTCAGCATAATTAACAATACTATCAAGATTATGATTTAAAGTGTGCTGATTTAGGCCAAAGTTTTTTAAACAACCCGCATCAATTAGTGATTCTAGAGCACGAGTGCTCATACCATGAGACATAGTTTTTGAAATAAAATCAAAGATATCATGATAAGATTCAGTTCTATTCTCTAAAATTATTTTGACAGATGCTACCCCAATATTTTTGATAGCACTTAATGGATAGCGAATCCCATCTTTTTCTACAGTGTAAACTTCTTGACTTTTATTGATATCTGGATGTAGAATTTTTAAACCTTTAGCTTTTACTTCATTGATATATTCATTGATTTTGGTATCACTTCCAATGACTGAGGATAATAAACTTGCATAAAAATATTTGGGATATTTTACTTTTAAATATGCCATTTTATAAGCCACTAATGAATAAGCCACAGAATGAGAACGATTAAAACCATAGTTAGCGAAGTTTAAAATCAAGTCAAAGATTAGTTTGGCAGTAGTGGCTTGGTGACCTTTTTGCATACTTTTTTGAATAAATTTTGCTTCTTCTTGTTTTAGAACTTCCATTTTCTTTTTACTCATTGCACGTCTTAAAACATCAGCTTCTCCCAAAGTATACCCTGCAAATTGGTTGGCAATTTGAATAATTTGTTCTTGATAGATAATAATCCCTTTGGTGCTTTTTAAGATTGGCTCTAAACAAGGATCTAAATAAGTAATTTTCTCTAGTCCTTCTTTTCTTCTAATATAAGAATCAATATTACCCGCTGGTCCTGGTCTAAATAAGGCAATAGCAGCAAAAATATCTTCAAAGCAGTCTGGTTTTAGATTTCTTAAAAAATTACGCATACCACTGGATTCGAATTGAAATATTCCTGTGGTATCCGCTCTTTTGAAACAGTCAATAACATCTGGATCATCTAATGGAATAGTATGAAAATCAATTTCAATTCCCTCACCTTTTTTTATATCTTCGAGAACATGCATAATGGTCGTTAACGTTCTAAGGCCCAAAAAATCCATTTTTAATAACCCTAATTCTTCCAGATACTCCATCGAAAAACCAGTTAAATAAATGCCATCATTCTTAGTTAAAGGAATAACTTCATCTAGATTGGTTTTACACATTACAATTCCAGCTGCATGGCTAGATGTATGTCTTGGGAAACCTTCAATTTTAGAGGCAATTACAAACATTTTCTTTATTTTGGGATCACTATCAATTAAGTTTTTAAATTCTGGATCATTTCGATAAAAATCATTTAATTTTAATTTGGTAAATGCTGGGATTTTTTTATTGATTAAATCTACTTGATAAGTAGGAATATTTAAGATGCGAGATACATCACGTATTGCCTGTTTAGCGGCTAAAGTTCCAAAGGTTACAATTCCACTTACTTTCTTACTTCCGTATTTTGATATCACATATTCAATTACTTGATCACGATAAATATCCGGAAAATATAGCGATAGGTAAGTCTTTGATATTATCTCTAACTTTTCCCCCGCTCCACACCGTGCGTGCAACTTTCACTGCACACGGCGTTCCATCAATAACTTATCTATTGTATTTAACTAGTATTTTATTTTTCGGGTATTGCAAAATTTCCTGCTTTAACCCTTAGTTCATTTAATTTTTTGTAATTTAAA
>JAQXIG010000085.1 GCA_029007685.1 bacterium
AAGCATATTATTTTTGGAAAAGAAGAGATAAAGTAAATGACAAAAAGGTTTTTTTTTAACGAAAAAACCTTTTTTGTTAGTAAATTTTGGCATTAAAACCAATTAAAACATTTGTTTGATTAAAGGGTTGATTTTTACTAGAATATCGGGTATTATATAAGTGTAGATAAATTTAGGAGGAACTATATGTCAAAGAATGATACAAAGGATTTAGCACTTGAAAAAGTATTGAGTGATATTGAAAAACAGTTTGGAAAAGGTTCGATTATGAAATTAGGGGATAACAAACATATGGAACTTGATGTTACTCCCAGTGGAAGTTTGACTTTGGATATTGCGTTAGGAGTTGGCGGTTATCCTAAGGGAAGAATTATTGAAATTTATGGACCAGAGTCTAGTGGTAAAACTACTTTTGCATTACATGCGATAGCAGAGGTTCAAAAGCGTGGTGGAAGAGCAGCTTTTATTGATGCTGAACATGCACTGGATCCAGTTTATGCCAAAAAATTGGGGGTGGATATTAATGAGTTATTACTTGCACAACCAGATACTGGGGAACAGGCTTTGGAAATTTGTGAAGCTTTAGTTCGTAGTGAGGCGGTTAATATTGTGGTAATTGATAGTGTGGCAGCACTAGTACCGCAAGCAGAAATTGATGGTGATATGGGAGATTCTCATGTGGGACTTCAAGCTAGGCTTATGAGTCAAGCATTGCGTAAATTATCTGGCACAATCAATAAAACTAAAACAACTGCTATTTTTATTAATCAATTACGTGAAAAAGTAGGGGTTATGTTTGGAAATCCTGAAACTACGCCAGGGGGAAGAGCTTTAAAATTCTATTCTACGATTCGTTTGGATGTACGTCGTAGTGAATCACTAAAAATGGGAGATGGTTTTGTCGGAAATAAGACAACGATCAAAGTAGTTAAAAACAAAGTTGCACCACCTTTTAAAACGGCCGTAGTAGATATTATGTATGGAGAAGGTGTATCGCATGAAGGAGAAATTATTGATTTAGCTAGTGATTGTGGTATCTTAGAAAAAAGCGGTGCATGGTATTCTTATCAAGGAGAAAAGCTTGGTCAAGGAAAAGAAAATGTTAAGTTATTCTTAAGAGATCATCCTGAACTCTGTGCAGAGTTAGAAACTCAAGTTCGTGAGTATTATGGAATTAAAGTAGTGGAAAAAGGTGCTAAATAGTGCTTTTTTTCTTTAGCTATGTCGGTGTGATATATAGTTAGATAGGAAAATCTATTATTCGCGTATGTATCGATAAAGTATTGGTAAAACACAAAGCGTACATCATTAAAATGTATTACAAAAATAATCTATATAGTGGTGTAAAGTTTTGTGTCAAGAAGTTGGGCTTGTCACACTAATGATGAATAGAAACCTGTGTAAATGAGATGTCAAATGTGATCTGTTATCGGATATGAGATATATAATTAAAGTTAGATCAATATAGTCAATAATGATTTTTATTACTGTAAAAATAAGTGTAAAAATTTACATTAGTGTGAAAAAAATATGTTGTATTCTTGATTTACTTTGCTGTAGTTAATTTTAAAGATTAAGGTTAGTTATTCGTTGAAATATCAATTTGAAGTGTTTACTGAATTATAGGTTAAAGATGCTAACATTTTTGAGAAATAGCTTTAGATACAGGGAATTATAGATGGGATTGAGACTCTTGGAATAGAAAAATAGTTTGTTTGTTTTTGAGTAACTAAAATATGATAGTTTTATGTCTTTTTTATTGCTTTTATTAGTAGTGGCTCATTATATGGTGATTTCTTCTTATTGCTGAGAAAGAATTCATTTGTCAGAAATCATTATTCATTCATGCTCATATTGTGATATTTGGTGTTTATTTTCATTTACATTTTTGGAAAAAAAAGTTAAAATTATTATGGCATATAATATACTAAATAATAGAGGTGATTTTATGAACCCGGTTTATATTCTAGACATTTTTGGTCAGTCTTCTTTTTCGATTTCTTCTCTTTCTGTTTTTCTTGTGGTGTTATTATTTTTAGAATTTTGTGTATTTTGTTATTTTACACCTAACTTATTTGATTTATTTCATAGGAAAAGTAGCTTGTGTTCTGGATCAGAGGAAGATGGAGAAAAACATGATGAAAATATTTCTTCTTCATTTGGAGATGGAGATTTTGATGAAGAGTTTTTTGATTCATTAGCGCAGAAGAATGAGGAGATTGGGTCTTTGATTTTGCCAGATGAAGAATGGTTAGAAGATCATTGTCTTGACTGTCATGATGAGACATATTCTTTGTTGTTAGAGTTAGATCCTGATTTTAAAATTGATACTTTTTATGCCAATGTGTATTTTTTATATTCTAATATCTTAGATCGTTATGTTGAGGATGATTTACGAGAAGTATCTTATTTTATGACTAGAGAATTGTATCAGAAAAATGTGAAACAGCTTGATTATTTTAGAAAACGGAATTTAAAACATATTGTTCAAGTTTCTGAGTTTTTGAATTGTCAAATTTTAAATTGTCAAAGAGTTGGGGATGAGATTTATGTTACAGTAGAACTTCAAACGAATAGTTATGATTATATCGTTAATAGAACAACTGGTAAAGTTGTTCGGGGAGTTGATGACCATACTTTGCATTGTGTAAATCACTTAATATTAAAGAAAAAAATAGATCATATTCAACCATCGGCTCGAGAATTGGCTGATATGCTTTTCACTTCTGATATTGATTTATCGTATTATCAAGATTCAGATAATTGGGCATTAGTTGAAAATAAAATTGTTCGTAGACGCAGTAAGTAATTACTGTTTTTTCTATTTCCTTTTTCCATAATTAAAACTTGACTTATTGGATTATTGAATTTACAATAGAATTGGATGTTATGATTTGATTAATTATACATAAATGAAATGGAGGGGTAGATATGAATTCTACATTTTTCTCCATTTTGCTAGTCGTAGTTGGATTGATTTTAGGTTTTGTTTTGAATATAATTTTGGGGTATTTTCGTGAAAATAATACGGCTAAAAGAGTAGAGGCATTGTTGGAAAAAGCACGAAAAGATAGTGAAAAGACTAAGCGTGAAGCTATTTTGGAAACCAAAGAAGAAATGCATAAGTTAAAATTGGAATACGAAAAAGAAGTAAAAGAGAAGAAGGCTGAAATTAAAGAGAGTGAAGAGCGGCTTATTCAGCGTGAAAAAA
>JAQXIG010000086.1 GCA_029007685.1 bacterium
CAATCTTAGCTCCATCAAAATCAACTTTCTTCCCATTTCTTTTTACTACCTGTAACTCTTGTAGTAAATCGGCAACTTCTGTCATTTTCAAACCTCCTCCTATGCTTAAATTCAGTTTATAATTTTTCATTTTTTCAGTCAATTATTTTTTAAAAAAAATTAAAAAGTTGACATTTTAGTTTTTTTAAAAAATTCTATTTTTCTTTTTTTGTCCATCACTATTTTTTTGACAATTTTTCGTTTTTAATCTTATAAAATAAGGGCGATATATTTTTTTGTTTTTTTACTTGATTTTTTCTTTTTTTTTACTTTTTTGCATTTTAATATTTTTTATTTTTTCTATTTTTTCATTTTTTTGATATTTTTCTTTTGTTCGATTTACATAAAAAAGAATAAAAAAGACATTCATTTACAAACGTAAACATGTCTTTTCTGTATCTGAATTTCAATTTCTATAACGATCCTTATCAAACTGATGATTTTTCAACAAATCATACACATATACATAATAAGGATGTTCAGCTGAATCTATACCATCTATTCTCTCTGCTTCAACATTCTTTAATGATTGAATAGAAGAATGATTGGTTTTGCTTACTGTAAAAATTAGCTTCGTTCATTCCTGTTCTAACTTAGTATCTTTCAACAGGAGAAAAACTTGCTTAGAGTATTGCTTTCCACAATACTTCGTAATGATCTGTTTTTTCATCCATAAGACTATAAATATTCTTAAGATATAAGTCGATTTTCTCTCCTTCCTGATCAGGATCTCTTCCTAAATAAAAACTTTCTTCTAACTTTTGAAGTCTTAACTTTAATTGAACGATTTGTTTCAAATGCACTTCCAGTTGCTCATGATCTAACTGCTGTAACTGATTCATTTTATCTTGAAACTTTTGAATCTCTGTTGCTACTCGAAAAATCTCTTCTTCTTTATTCACAACTATCCCTCTATTAAACTAAGTGACACTTTTTCTTGATCTTTTTTAATATCAATAACATAGCAGTCAACAATATCGCCAACACTAAATAATTCTGAAGGATGTTTAATATATTGATTCGTTAATTTTGAAATATGGGCAAGTCCATCATTATGAAGCCCGATATCAATAAATAAGCCAAAATCAACTACATTACGAACAGTACCTTGTAATTTATCACCAATACGCAAATCTTCCACATGTAATACATCACTTTTAAGAAGGGGTCTTGGCATCTCATCCCTAGGATCACGATTTGGTTTCATAAGTGATTCTACAATATCCGTCAAAGTATAAGTATCCATTTTAAATGAACAAGAATCAACTTTAAAATCAATCAATTTTTTTCTTAATTTCTCACTTCCAATATCCTCTTTGGTACACCCTAATGATGCCAGTAATTGCTCAGTCTGCTCATAACTTTCCGGATGAATAGAGGTTCTATCTAACGGATTCTCCCCTTCTAAAATTCTTATAAATCCTACTGATTGTTCAAAGACTTTATCAGTAATTCCTTTTACTTTTTTTAATTCTTGACGAGAACTAATTTTTCCAAATTGATCACGATAGCTAACAATCGCATCAATTGTTCTTTTGTTTAAACCTGATACATATTGAAGCAAGGCAGGAGAAGCAGTATTAATATTTACTCCTACTTGATTAACCGTTTTCGAAACCACAAAATTTAGAGTATCATCTAATTTTTTTCCTTGAATGTCATGTTGATATAATCCCACTCCAATACTCTTCGGATCAATTTTTACCAATTCTGATAAACTATCTTGTAATCTTCTTCCAATAGAAACTGCACTTCTTTTTTCTACTGTTAAATCTGGAAATTCCTTAATTGCCAAAGGACTAGCTGAATAAACAGAGGCCCCTGCTTCACTAACAATCACATACTCTACTTTCTTTTTAGCCTCTTTAATTGTATTCGCAATAAATGCTTCACTCTCACGAGAAGCGGTTCCATTTCCAATTGCCACAATATCAATTTGATATTGATTGATAAGATCTAGAATCACTTGCTTACTTTCTTCAATACGATTATGAGGTTCCGTTGGATAAATCACTTGAATATCCAAAACTTTACCCGTAGCATCCAGTACTGCTAGCTTACATCCTGTTCGAAAACCCGGATCATAACCTAAAACTACTTTTTCCTTCATCGGAGGGGTCAACAACAAACTTTCTACATTCTTCGCAAAATTATCAATCGCAACCTCTTCGCCAATCTCCTTTAACTCGGATCTAATTTCTCTTTCAATACTTGGAAAAATCAAACGTTTATAACTATCTTTAATAGCATCTTGCACTTCACTAACAACAAAAGAATCTTTATTTTTTATAATTTTAGCTTCCAAATAATTCAATAAGTCATTGGTGTCAATATCAATCCCCACACTTAAAACATCTTCTTTTTCTCCTCGATTTAACGCCAAAATTCGATGTGGTTTTACTTGCTTTACTGGTTCAGAATATTCATAGTACATTTCATAAGTTAATTTTTCATCCACCGCATTTTTTTTCTTTTTCGATGTTAAAATGCCATTTAGATAAAGTCTTTTTCTTAATTCTTTACGATAAAAAGCATTATCACTAATCCATTCGGCAATAATGTATTTGGCTCCTTGAATAGCTTCCTTCTCAGTTTTAATATTCTCAGAAACATACTTTTTAGCCATATCAGAAAGACTACCACTAGTAGGAAAAGACATCATCATTTTCGCTAACGGTTCCAGTCCATTTTTAATGGCTTCTGTAGCTTTGGTTTTCTTCTTTTCTTTAAATGGACGATATAAATCTTCTACCTCAATCAATTTTTGACATTTCATAATCGAAGCTTCCAATTCCCTCGTCAATAGCCCTTTTTCATCAATTAATCGTATCACATCTTCTTTTCGTTTTGACAGATTTACTTGATATTGATACACTTCATTGATACTACGAATAATTTCTTCATCTAAGGCTCCGGTAGCTTCCTTACGATAACGAGCAATAAATGGAATTGTATTACCTTCACTTAATAAGGTTAAAACAGTCTCTATTTGTTTTTCTCTAATATTTAAATTTTTACTAATTTCTAAAATAATATCTTGATTCATTCTGTACCTCCATATTTATTTTATCAAAGGAAAGAAAAAAAGTTTAGCCCTTTGACTAAACTTTACTTTAGATATTTTTACTTCAAACCTCATGTGATCACCACTCTTAGTATAAAAGAAAAAGGTAATTTTTAAATCACCCCTTTTTCCAATTTATTTAATTATCTTTTGATATACTACTGCTGGTACTGATGGTTCATAAACACACATTTCATTTTGCTCCCTTTGGCAAACATTCTCTGGAACTTCAAATGCTTCTTCATTAATAGTTAAATTTTTAACAGTTCCTTCTTCTGCTATCTTTTTATCCAATCCATCCATATTCGTTAAATCGATAATTTCAATCTCATTGTGCAATTCTTCTGTGTTTTTCTTTTCTTTTTTACCAAAAGTGGAATCTTTAATTAGAGAAAATACTCTATAAAATCTACTATGTCTAAGTTTGGCAGCACGCTGACCTGATTTTATATCTTCATTACTAAAATAGAAATCAAGATTCGGTTTTATTTTTTTATCTGTCTCTTCTCCAATATTGAAAATTAAATGATCAACAGATTCTAATTCATCGGGTTCACTTCCACCGTTAAAACTAAGATCTTCCATAGATTCTGCTTCTTCTGGTTCACTTCCACCGTTAAAACTAAGATCTTCCATAGATTCTGCTTCTTCTGGTTTGCTTTCAATGTTAAAACTAAGATCTTCCATAGATTCTACTTCTTCTGATAAAGAATTGATAAATTGATAATCAGAATGTACATCAACAAGTCCATCCACATGGGCAAACGAAAAATATTCATCGCTAGCACTCGATCCATCAATTTGTATTTTTTTCTTAAAATTTTCTACATTATTTCTAACTGAACTAATAGCACTTTTCATTTTATTAGCACAAACAGTAACTAATTCTATTTTATTAGAATCTTCATCATCGTTCTTACTAACAGATTTTTTAAACAACGATTCTTTCTTTTTATTCAGTATATCAACGGCTCTACTAATCAATGTCTTTTTCTCGATATTTCCATAGCGGTCAAAGGCTTTATCTATTGTTTGAGACAATTCCGTATAATAATCAGCATAAAAATTTACTAGGTATTTTGTATAAGCACCATCCTTGCCATCCATCATGATCTCTGAATCTTCTAAATGATTCTCATAAGCAAATTCATATCTCGTTTTAGGCCTTGGAGGATATGCCATAAAATAAAAATTTCTTAAATATCTTTGATATTCAAACTTTGTTTGATCACTTGTTCTTCGTTCTGGCTTTACTACTAATTTCATATATTTCCCCTCTTTCACGTGCTATATTATAACACCAAAATATTAAAAATACAACTTCTATTTATCAATCTATTTAAATTTACGCATCACTTTTTGAGAGCTAATCATACTCTTTGAAATTCCTATAGAAACATAATCTGGATTGACAAAAATATTTTCGTTAATATTTAAACGATGAATAGATCCTGATTCATTATTATCAATATTTCCAAAACTATTGATATCATCCTCAAAAAATGGTGAACCTAGTTGAATATCTCGAGCTAAATTAACCCTGCTGTTTTTAAACTTTTTTCGTTCCAATGAAGAAAGCAGTTTTTTCCAAGGATTTCTTCTCACACGAATATTCTTCGCTAATTGTTTTTTAAAAACTTCTTCTAAACTTATTTTTTCACTAAGTTCTATCTCCTTATCACTATTGAATTCCTGAGTAAATATTTCATCCTGAACTGACAAATCCATCGCATCTTTGTCTATTTTATGGTTCATAGCAAAAAATTTAGATTGAAAAAAATTCACAAAATTATTCTTTTTATATAATAAATCATGATAAATTTTTTTTAATTGATCGCCACATACGCCATCTTCAATTTTACTATAATTACGAGAAGTTCGATCAATAATCTTATTTAAATTACTATAATAATTATCATAAAAGCAACTCAAATATTCCTCATAATTTTCTTCCGTGTTCTCAGTCCATAACTGATGCTTACTATTGAATTCGTCCATAGTCATAGGTGCTGGTGGATATAACCCAAAATAAAAACACTTTAAATATTTCTCATAATCAGATTTACTTTCCGATTTACCTCTTTTTCTAGGTTGACGATTACTCTTCTTCTTAAACACTATAACTCCCCCTTTGATTTATGCCGTGTATTATAACATAAAACCAAATATTTGTCTACCCTTTTTTTCTTTCGGATAGTGTAAAATTATTTGGTGTAGATTTTTATTGAAAGTGCACAATTAATGTGCAGTTAGTTTTAGAATTATAATATTGTCAATGGTGAGCGTAGCGAATTTATTTTAACCATTGACAATACTTCTTTATTATAATTTTCTTAGCATTAAGTCAATGATATCTTGACTTAATGCTTATTTACTATATAATATACTTCATTAAAAAGACAATTAAGGATTTGTGCATTTAGTTTTAAAAAATACACATTTTCCTGTTTTTGTTATGCTCTAATCCTTTTTATTTGCTTCAAATAAACGCTATTTTTGCTTATTTTGTATTACTTTTTTGTGCATTTTCTTATGAAAATACACATCTTGGGTCGTAATGCACTTAATTGTGCACTTTACTTAGAATTTAACGCTTTTTTGCCACCTAATTGCCACCTAAAGCAAAATAAAAAGGCTACAAAGCCTTTATTTTAAACAAAATGAGAGACTTTCGTCTCTCTTCAGGGGGAAATATTATTATCAGTTCGTAACAATTTATTAATTGATTAAAGTCTTACAAAATAAGGCTTTTTCTTTTATCAAAATTTATCAAAGTTTATTAAAATAACTTTATTTTTGTCATTTAGTATCTGATTTTGGTATCTAGAAAATTTAATTTTATGCATAAAAATAGGGCTCCACCGTTAGATAGTGCCCTTGCAAAAACGATTTAACGTTTTTTTCTTGCAT
>JAQXIG010000087.1 GCA_029007685.1 bacterium
CTTAAAAATGAATTTGACTCTGCCTCAAGCACTAGATTATGAAAAACAGCTTGCTCAAATTGAAACAAAACAGAAACTAATTATTTGTCCAAGTTTCCCTTATCTAGATAACTTTAGAAGCAAAAATTACGAGTTAGGAAGTCAAAATGTATCTTCTGTAGAAGGTGGGGCCTTAACGGGAGAAGTATCTGCGGAACAATTAAAATCACTAAACGTAAAATATACGATTGTAGGACATTATGAAAGAAGAAAATTTTTAAAAGAAACAAAAGCTGAAATTTGTGATAAAATAAAATTACTCCAAAAAAATGATATCATACCCATTTTATGTATTGGAGAAGAAAGTAATCAGTTTCCAGAGTTTCTGGCGTATTTAAAAGAAGAGTTGTCCGTCATTTTAAAAGACATATCGATGGATTCAGAAATGATAATTGCCTATGAACCAGCTTGGGCAATAGGAACCGGAATGACCCCAACTACTTTAGAAATCAAAGAAGTGGTAACCAATATCAAGCACTTCATAAAAGAATACTATAAGAAAGAAGTAAAAGTAGTATATGGTGGAAGTGTGAATATAGAAAATATAAAAGACTTCAAAGAAATTACGGAATTAGATGGTTTTCTACTTGGTGGGACAAGCCTAAATATATCAAATTTAAAAGAAATAATAAGAGAATTGGAGGTGTGAATATGACATTAAATTTAGTGGATGATTTCGTGAAAGAATTCAACAACATTCTAAAATCTCTAGAAAACTTTATAGAAACGCATTATAGTAACCCATTATTGTGGATTATAATCATAATAACAATACTAATGATTGTAAATTTAGCATATACAACTTTATCAAAATAAAAAGTTTTTTGCATATAAGGAGGTGCTGATCATGAGTAATCAGCATCTATTTGTTTTTTAGAAATCCAAAATTCTGTTTTCTATCTATTTTTCTTAATTGAAAATATTAGAATAGACTGCAACTCTTAAAAGCCTAAAAGCAATATAAAACTATTGTTTTTTTATTCTTTTCTAGTTTTATCGACAATAAGACTTGTCAAGATGACAATTTTTTTTAAAAGTCGACACAATTTGACAGAAGTAGAGTTTTTTCACTGTATCAATTTGTAAAAATATATTATATAATTAGAATTGCGTGTAGTACGAAAGGAGAATAAAATGAATAAAATCAGAGTACTGATGATCGATGATAATATCGAGTTAGTAAAGATGATGAAGGAGTACTTTAATAACCACGCTAGTATAGAATTAGTATTAGAAGCGAATGATGGTGAAAGAGGGATAAATCTAATAAAAAATCATCAAAGTGAATATGATGTAGTAATATTGGATTTGATTATGCCCAAAAGAGATGGACTATGTATTTTAGAAACCATGAAAAAAGAGCAGATCGATAAGAAAGTTATTATCTTAACCTCGTACAATGCCCAAGATATGATTCGTAAAGTATCAGAACTGGGTATAGATTATTTCATTCTAAAGCCATTTGAGCTAACTGATTTAGAAAGAAGAATTGAAGAATGCGTAAAAGAAAAACGTTATGATAATGCCTCAATTGATATTTATCACAATAATCTTCAAATCTCAATAACCAAAATTTTACATGAGTTGGGTATACCATCTCATATTAAAGGATATCAGTACATCCGAGAAGGAATTTCTATTTTATATGAAAGACCAGAAGTAATTGGTGGGATAACCAAAGAATTGTATCCAGATATAGCCAAAAAGTTCGATACCACAGTATCTCGTGTAGAGCGAGCAATTAGACATGCCATTGAAGTAAGTTGGAATCGTGGAGATTGGGATCTAATGGAAGAAATCTTTGGTCATAGTGTAGATATCGATAAAGCCAAACCAACAAATTCAGAGTTTATCGTAACGGTAGCAGATAAATTAAGATTAGAGTTTCAAAAAGACTACATAAAGTAAAATTTGTGTAGTTTTTCTCTTTCGTAAATGTGTAAGAAAGAACATCACAAACAGAAATGAAAAACAAGAAGAAAAAAAGTACATTAAATTGACAGAAATAAAAAGAAAGTTGTATAATAAAAATATAAAATGATGTTTAATGTTAGGAGGTAACGATTTATGGAACGAAAAATAACAGCGGAGTTATTAAAATGGAAAAAAGATCCAGAACATAAACCTTTACTAGTCTATGGAAATAAACAAATTGGAAAAACCTACTCCATAGTAGAGTTTGGGGAAAAAGAATATAAAACAGTAGCTTATATTAATAGTGATAACAATCAACCATTCCTAAATACCCTGCAAAAAGAAAGAACGGTCGACAAAATGATCATGAAACTATCTTTACTAGTAGGAGAAACAATTCTAAAGCAGGACACTTTAATTGTAATTGATAATGTAATAGATGAAGAAATTGTAAAAGCAATCAAAAAATTTGGAAAAGAAATCAATGAATATCCTATAATTATGATTACTTCACACAAAGAAAAGATTCCTGTATTTAAAGGAGAAGAATTACAATATAAATATATGCATGCTATGGATTTTGAAGAGTATCTAATAGCAATGAACAATCTACAACTAATTGACTTTATCAAAACTTCTTATCGTAGTAACCAAACCATGCCATTTCATAATATAGCCATGGACTATTATGAACAGTATTTAATGACCGGAGGTCTGCCAGAAGCAGTATTAGCTTCTATCAATAAAGCCAGTGATTTAAAAATTAGAATGATCCATGAAAAAATTTGGGATTGTTATAAAAGAGAATTGCTTTATATTGATAACCTAATTGATATTGTAAGAGCAAATGACGTTTTAGACATTCTTCCGTATCAATTATTAAAATCAAATCGTAAATTCCAATATGGGCTAATGAGAACAGGTGGCAGAAGCAAAGACTATGAAAAGTCACTAAACTATTTGTCTCAAAACAACATGGTATATAAATGTCATAAGATCAGTACAGTAGAATCTCCGATTAGTAAAGGCAAAGACCAGGAAAGCTTTAAACTATACTTAAACGATACAGGAATTTTATTTATGACAATGCATCTATCTAAATTAAAATTATTGACAGATGATAATTTAAAATACATATTATACGAAAATAACATTGCTAGTACTATTGTTTCATGTGGATATAATTTATACTACTATCAATCAGAAGGGAAAGCAGAAGTTCCGTTTGTAATTCAAACTAGAGCCGGAAAGATCATCCCAATCGAAATAGTAAATAAAAATTTATCAAAAGCAAAATCTTTATCTTTATTTATGAGTAAATTTAATATAACGGAAGCCATTCGGTTTACAGAGGATAATTTTAATATCAAGAAAGGTATCAAGTATATACCAATTTATGCTGCCTTTTGCTTAAAAGAAAATTTCTAAAATTGTATAAAATGAAAAAAGCAAATTAAACAAAAGAAATAATATAATTAAGTGTAATGAAATCAAGTGTCTACCAAAAAGGTCACTGTTGATGTCAAAGCTACTAAACAAACTCTTAGCTATCGTAGTATTTTTTGTTGATCATAAATATAATTCTAGTAATATTTTTGTCAAAAACTAATGGAAAACCGAAGTTTAGGTTAAAAGAAAAATATAGATAAAAATCAATGCCCCAAAAACAGAGTCCATTTGATAAGCAGAGCAATGCATTTTCATAATAACTACCAATTATTTTAATAAATAATAAAAGAAAAGAGGGATTTTTTTGAAACCAGTTTTATTGACCATTATGGATGGTTTTGGATTACGAAAGGAAGAAAAGGGGAATGCTGTAAAACTTGCCAAAAAACCGAATCTAGATCACATATGGGATATATACTCATATTCTAGATTAGAGGCCAGTGGAGAAGAAGTAGGATTACCAGCAGGACAAATGGGAAATTCAGAAGTTGGACATTTAAATATTGGTGGTGGAAGAATTGTGTACCAACCACTAGAATTAATTAATAAAAATATCAAAGAAGATACTTTCTTTGAAAATGGTGAATTAAAAGAGTTGATGGATCATGTTAAAAAAAATGATTCTAAACTTCATATTTTTGGACTTTTAAGTGATGGTGGAATCCATTCTCATATCAATCATATCATGGCACTTCTAGAAATGGCAAAAAAAGAACAAGTATCAGAAGTCTATGTTCATGCCTTTTTAGATGGTAGAGACACCCTACCTAATATAGCACTAACCTTTTTAGATCAACTAACAATAAAAATGCAAGAATTAGGAGTAGGTAAATTAGCCGATATTTCAGGACGCTACTATTCTATGGATCGTGAAAGAATGTGGGATTTGACCAAACAGTACTATGACTTGCTAGTATATCAGCAAGCACCTATAAATTCTGATTATACCGATTGTATCAAAAAAAACTATCAAGAAGAAAAATACGATGAATTTATTGTTCCAACCATAATAGATAAAAATGGAAAGTTAGAAGAAAATGATGGATTAATATTAGCTAATTTTAGACCAGATAGAGCTACGCAAACTTTCACCGCAATTACCAACCCTAGTTTTAAGGAGTTTAAAACGGAAAAGTTTAGTAATATAAAACTAGTAACGATGATGCCAGTTGAAAAAAGTATTATTTCTAAAAATGCTTTTCAAATTCC
>JAQXIG010000088.1 GCA_029007685.1 bacterium
ATAAAACAATTCCATCTTCACGAGATAACAAATTCGTTTGATGATCAATCAATTGATCACTCATTAAAACAACTAATAAACTAGATATCAGCAAAGTCATCGGAAGTTCTTTCTTGACCGTATTATTCTTAACCTTTAAATCATGAATCAAGCTAGAAACACCTAAAATCAACAAGATGTTTAAGATGTTACTCCCCACTATATTTCCAATCACAATATCTCCACTACCTGCCAAAATAGACGAAACACTAACCGCAAATTCTGGTGCACTAGTTCCAAACGCCACAATTGTAAGTCCAATCAGCATCTTAGACATTTTAAAATTACGAGCCAAATTACTAGCCCCATCCACAAAAATGTCAGCTCCCTTAATTAAAACAGTGAAACCAATAATTAATAAAATGATTTGTAATACCATAAAACTCCTCCTTTCAAAAAAAAAATCCATTCGTATAAGGACGAATGGATCGCGGTACCACCTTAATTGATAATAAAATATTATCCACTTGAATCTGTAACGTAGATTTCACGACTTTATCTTATCCATAAAGCACAATCTTGAAAGTGATCTGAATAATTCTTCCTATATTTCTCTTTCACCACATAAGAAACTCTCTAAATATTTAAAATTACTCCGTCTTTCGCACTTGTTTTGATGTTTATAAATATAACATAAAAATAATCAAAATTCAATGAACAAATCATCATTTTTACCAATTATTTCTTTAAATGTTTTACAGTTGCATTATGATGAGATTTCATATCTAAATTCTTAGCTTTTTCGAATCGTTCTAACAAATCAAGCATCTTATCCAATGACTCCGGATTACAAGCAGGTTGATGAATTAATGAATCAAATCGATCCCAAGCCTCAATCGCATGTTTTCTCTTTTCCGGATATCCCATCATGGCATATAAATAACAGCCAATCTCCATCACTTCGTGGCCAAAAATATCTTTAATTAATACATCAGATCCAGCTTCTAAAGAATCACAACTGTTATGATGAAAAGATTCCTTTCTTACTTTTTTTCTCATATTTTTTTAATCCTCCTTTATCACTAATTATGCTAGAAGGACAAACTTTAGAATCTTTTTTCATAAAAACTTTTTCCTGCTTCGATAAAAGAAATTGGTTTTAATTTTTTAAGATCCCTCCACATACAATCCATATAAGTTAAGAAATCTGCTAAATCTGAAATCTGTCAAACCCGGTTTCATATTCCACGTAATAATAAGATCTATACCATTTTCTTGCCCCTGACATCAAAACTTTTATCTTTCACATGGATCTGGGACTTCCCTACTTGTTGATCGTTTCCTTCTCAAATCTACTATTTTTTTAGAATCGTTCATATATTCTATAAAATAAACAACCAACAAGTAAAGACGACTTATCCTTAAGATCAGATTCGTCAAAATATTTTTGGTAACAAGTTTTTTAATTATGGGGACATATGTTTTCTGGAAGTGACTACTTCATCGTTTTCCATATAAATCACTGGATCAACTCCTACATTTCATACTTTTCATTAAAATCATGACTGCATTATGTTTATCTTTCGGCTTTCGAAAATATTCCATCCATTGCAAATCAATTTCTTCAGGAAACGCATTTCATATTTGATTCAATAATAATATCGGGGAGATTCTGAAGTACTACTCTCACTATAAAAAGTAAATATTGAATATACTCTACTAACGTTAGAAACACTTTTAGGCATAATGGTGTCATAACCATTTTCCAATTATATTATATCATTGTGTAATCCAAACGCTTTATATACTTCTACTATTTTTTCACTATCCTTAATTCGTGAACATTCTTTTAAGTTATAAATTCTTTTCTTGTCCATCGATGAGTTTTGCCATTGATTGCTAAAATCTAATAATCCAATAAAAATATTATTTACCTTTTTAAAATGAAGATAAGCAAGTAAACTCATTCCGCTGTCATATATCATTTCGAGATTAAATAGCATCCATAAGATCAAAATCCAACTTTAAAAATATCAACAATTGCGAAAGCACCACACTTTACTACTACGCTCAAAAATCCATATTTCATATACCATCTTCAGTATACTTCACTACTTTTTTCTTCGTTGGTTAATCGTTGAAAACAAACAGAATCCTTTTTCCGTCTTTTATCTCCCAAAAAATACTCTTGTAAAACCCCAGGCCTCTCATCATAACTAGCCTTTTCTTGAACACTCATCATATTGATTCTTTGATTTTCAAAATTAAAAACAACTATTACAGTACATGAAACTAGCATAACCAAACAACCAACAATATAATAGATAGAAAAAATAATAAGGAATAAATCAAATTTTTTCCGTAAAAAGTTTCTTATAAACATCATTATGCAACATCTTAAACAGATAGTAAATGATCCTAAAACAAGTAAAAAAGTTATGAAAAATATAGACTCTATTTCCATTATTGTTCGTAATTTATTCAACTTCATCACTATCTTTTATT
>JAQXIG010000089.1 GCA_029007685.1 bacterium
CAACAGCTCTATTAATTGAATATGGTTTTATAGATAATCCTTCAGATGTTGTGAAACTTAAAAATAATTTATTAGATTATGTTGAAGCCGTAGTAAAAGCAGTTACTAACTATATCGGAGTTCCTTATGTAAGTCCGGAAGGAATTGCAGAAACTACATATACAGTACAATCAGGAGATACTTTGTATAGCATAGCTAGAAAGTTTAACACTACTGTAGATCAATTAAAAACAATAAATAATCTGACAAGTAACGTTCTACAACCTGGTCAAGTTTTAATTATTTCCAAAAAAGAAGAAATACCATCCGAAAGTTACACCGTTTATACAGTGAAAAGTGGAGATAGTTTATGGAAAATAGCAAATCAATATGGGGTAACGGTAAATGAAATTATCGAATTAAACAACTTAGGAACCACACTACTTCAAATAGGACAACAATTAAAAATTCCATCACAAGAGCCAAAACCAACTTATTATACTGTCAAAAGTGGGGATACAATTTTTATGGGGAATAATGAGTAAATAAAAAAGTAGGTATTGCATTCAATACTTACTTTTTGTATTTAATTGTGTTTTTTGATAACAATCTTACTTTTAAGCTTAAAACTATTTAAGTTGATTTTTTCTATATTCTAGTGCTTTTATCAATCTTCTATGTAATTGTTGCTCTAAAGGATTCTTATTATTCTTGGTAAGCGTTCCATTAAAACATAATTCCTGTGATCTATCATTATACAAACCAGAAATTATTTCAGTTAATTGCCAATCATATTTGTCAATGATTGATTTAAATATTTCTAATTTATAATCTGCTAATGTTATAAGTGGTTTAGTTGTACCTAACCATTTCATCGAATCTTCAACGATTGCTGTTCCTATTCCTAGACCTCTACATTTATCTGAGACATATAAAGTACATATTTTTTGCTCTTCTTCATCTCTTTTTAAACAAGTCATTGAAATAATTTCTTCTTGATTCTCTGGATTTCTAACAAATAAAATATTTCGTTCTTCACCAACGATTGCTGGTAATTGTTTAGTAAAATACCATTCTTTATGTTTGGGGTAATCTTTACAAATAAAATCTGTAATCATATAAATTTTTGTTGCTAGCCTTATGAACTCTTCATTACTGATAGTTTCCAAATAATCTTTTAAACTTTCTATTTTTATCATATAATCCCCCTTCTCTAAATTAGGATATATTATATCACTTTTTGCCAAATTTGTCATTTGTGGTATAATTCATTTATCAGGAGGGGATAAGATGGATAAAAGGCAAAGAAAAAGAATTGCAATTATTTCAATAATGACTTACTATGCTAGGCAAATATTTGATGAAACCAAACTTTATGAATTTAGAAAATCACCTTTAAAGAATGAACTACTTAATAAAAAAATTTATGTATATTCTGCAAAAGAAGATAAAGCAATTATAGGCTATTTTAAAGTAAGTGATATTTTAAAAGGTAATACTGATGAAATATTAAGTGCAACAGGATATGATAAAAGAAGTGATGGTCATGAAATCGTTGAATACTATGGTAACAATAATCCAAATTGTTTTGCACTACAATTATATGATGTAACAGAATTCGAAAAATATTTATCTTTAAAAGATATGCGTAGTATATCAAAAAATGCAGACATGCCACAATATATAAAATTCATTTATGAAAATGATCCATTATATTATGTTATAAAAGAATGGGATGAAGCATTTAGTTTGGATGGAAATATATGTAATAATCCTAGTAAAACAAAACAAATGATATTGCAAAAAGCAAAAATGAAAGGAAGAAAATAATATGGAACACGAAATGAAATTACAGCCTGAGTATTATAATTTTATACTTAATGGTACAAAAAGAATTGAAATTAGACTTTTTGATGAAAAAAGACAACAAATTAAGATTGGGGATACTATCAAATTTTTAAAAGAACCAGAATTAAATGAATCTTTCAATGCAAAAGTTGTAGGTTTGTTAAGATATAATTCTTTTGATGATATGTTTAAGGATTTCGACATTTCAGTTTTATCGGATAAATCAATGACTAAGGACGAATTGATTGCTGTTTTGGAGCAATTTTATACAAAAGAAAAGCAAAAACAATATGGTGTTTTAGGAATAAGAATTGAATTAATATAATTTTTATACGACATATATGAATAAATTAAAAGTTATCTTGCATAAATTATAAAAAGTTAATCATCCTATAAAATCTAATGAAAATTAGAAATTAGGATGATTTTTTGTGATTGAAAATATTGTTATTATTATGTTTATCCCATATATCATCCTACTTTGTAGGATGAATTTCGTAAGTACGAAATAAGAATGGTGCATACACGAATCCTTATTTTATAAGGGAAAGTGAGTATTTATGCACCATCTTCTTATCCTGCTATTCCATAATTTGTTTAATGATCAATACTTTTAGGATGGTAGACAAAACTTCCTATACTTTATGGCTTGACTCTTCTTTTTAGTGGAGGTAACATGCATCATGCAAAGGAGATGATGTTTATGAGAAGATTTAATTTATATTTGTCAGAGGAATTATTTGAACGAATTAAATTACTTGCAAAATTCTATAATATCTCTATAACTAAATTAATGGTAGAACTATTAGAAATTGGATATATAGATATGATAGATACAAAAAAAATAAATAAGTTTATAAAAATGAAAAGGTTAGGTGATGAATATGATAATTAAAATAATGGAGGTTTATGATAATAAGTAATATTGTTAGGTATGTTACAGGCATACTAAATAATATTACTAAAACAAAAATTAAAACCATAGAATTTATTGGAGGTACTAAACTCTATGGTTAAATACAAAGTTAATTTAAAGTTTAAAGAAAATGGAAAATCTTTAAATGAATTAATAACTGAAGTATTAAAAATAGAACTAAATAAAAAAATAAACGAGACTTGCGTTTTTTTTAAAAAGGAGCTACCATTCAATCGTACTCATTATTCCCAAAGTGAAGGGAGTAGTAATTAATGATAGGGAATAGTAGTTTTAAAGTAGGAATTTATATAAGATTATCAAGAGATGATGGAAACATTGAATCAGATAGTATTATTAGTCAAGGAAGTATACTTAATCAATATGTTAAAGAAAATAATTATAATCTAGTTGATGAATATGTTGATGATGGTTTTACTGGAACAAATTTTGAAAGGCCATCATTTAAAAGAATGATTAAAGATATTGAATCTGGAAAAATTAATATGATTATTACTAAAGATATGTCTAGATTAGGTAGAGATTATATAGGTACAGGAGAACTAATAGAGAAGTATTTTCCAAATAAAAATGT
>JAQXIG010000090.1 GCA_029007685.1 bacterium
TTTAAAACGACTGGTCTAATATTTAAATCTTTATTTTCTTTTATAAAATTTTCCCAATGATCTGAAAATATATCCTTTAATCTATATTTAATAGTTCTATCTTTATAGAACATATTATTATGAAATTCAACTTCTTCTATCTTATACATCACTTAGTTAGTATATCATTTTTTATTTATGGCCGAAAGGCACGAATTAAAATAAAAATTTTTTATTTTAATTCTTTTCTTGTGTGCCGCGCATGGTATATATCTAGTTGATGAAAGTCCAATATACGCGTAGGGATCAACGAATGATAAAGTACTAAAAAATATAAAAGTATGCAAAATAACACCAAAAGAAGCTTGGAGAGTATACAATATAGCTAGTAAAGTTTACTCTGAAACTAATTTATATCATCAAGCTAGTAATTCTGTAGTAGTAAGTGTTATGTATTATATATTGAAATCATTAATAAAAAATCATCTATAGTTTTAAATAATTGCTATTAACGTATTAAGTTTTATTTGTGTATAATTAAGTGTCAATTTTAGAAAATTGATATCCAACTTCTGTTATTTTAAATTTGTTTTTGCTATAATTATAACGATAGCAGTACCATATAAGTACTGCTTTTTTTCGTAAGAGGTGATGTAAATTGGATTGAGTAAAAGTAGGTAAATTTATCACAAAATTAAGAAAGGAACAACGATTAACTCAAACACAATTAGGTGAAATAGTTGGTGCAAGTGATAAAACTGTATATAAGTGGGAAAAAGGTATATCTGCACCTAATATTTCTATTCTAAATGATTTAAGTCATGTATTAGGAGTTACAACTACAGAATTACTGAATGGTGAAAAAACAAGATTGTTTAGAGATAGAATCTATCTATGTTTTAATCACTTTTTTTGAAAATTTACTATTTTGGTGTATTGTAAGAGTATAATATGAAAAATGATAGTGAAAAAATACGATAAATTGAATGTAACACGGGAACCAATAAATTATTAAAAAAAGAAGTTTAAAATAACAACAATTGATGATACAGAAATAGCGGTTTTAAAAGAATTGAAAGAAAGCTTAAGGTATTGAAGGATCCTAGGTAAAAATCTAAACACGTTATAAGATTTGGGATATTGTATGCTATGTAACATTTACAACATTATCAAGTTCAGAGACATGGAAGATAAAAATACAACATTAAATAAGAAAGTTTTGATGAATCTACAATTAACCAATAAATTCTGTTTAGGTATTTTGAATAAAATTAAGTCATTTCATGGAAATGTTGGTTTAAGAAGGATAAAAAAAAGAATGAGTATGAATTTTGAAAAATGGTTGGTTAGAATATATGCTATCTAATATTATCTTAAAATCAAATTTTTAAAGAAATATCAAATTTTATTGAAAATTCACTCTATTCGATTGAACTAAAATAGAAGTAATAATATCAGGGTGATATCTTTCTAACGCTTTAAGAAAGTCTCGATCGATTTTCAAAGAATATTCAATAATATCTTTAAATTTTTTTTCTACAATTTCATAGTCTTTTACTAAATATTCAAATTGTTTTTGTTCCTCATAAGAAATAAAAACTCGAATTAAATATCCTTCTCTTAACTCAACAATCCTGTTATCAATAAGTGCCTCACGAACGCATTTAGAATAAGCACGAGTAAGCCCGCCGGATCCCAATTTAATTCCCCCAAAATAACGAATCACAACACACAACACATGTTGAAGATTATTTTTTCGTAAAACTTCCATTATAGGCAGTCCTGCCGTACCACTAGGCTCTCCATCATCTGAAAATCGATACACATTATCGAAAATATAAGCAAAACAGCAATGAGTAGCATCAGGATATTTCTTTTTTATTTGTTCTAAATATACCTCTATATCATCAAAAGAATCTATTTTATATAAAAAAGTAATAAATTTAGATTTTTTAATTTCATAACGATAAATATTATTAGTTAAAATCGTATACATATGGCTCACCATTTTTATTATATAAAAGAAAGTGAAGTTTGTAAAATGAATCTATGAACAATAAAATAAATTTCAGTATAAGAAATAAACATAAAAAACAATCAAATAGAATAATTCTAAAATTGAGTTAATTGAAAGAAAGTGGGCCGAAAAAAAAGATTCTAGTAATAGGGGGAAAATAAAAAGAAAACTAGACAGCGTTTTAGAATATCATACAAAGACAGTAGTAATAAACACCTCAAATATGGAGTACTGAAGTGCTAATGAGAAAACCAAATAAATACAGTCTCAAAGTTTATATTTACTGATTGTAATAGAGAATTGAAAATTCTACGATTAGAAGAAACAATCGAAGTTCTAGTTCAAGAAAATCAAACGATCAAAAGAAAAGTGTGAGGCCCCAACTTAATCTAGCCTCTCCCTAATTCTTTTAATCTCATTTAGCTCACTAACTGTCACAAACTGAAATCCTCGTTCTTGAAGAATAGGGATAATCTCTTTTAAAGCTTCTTTACTTCGCTCAAAAATATCATGCATTAAAATAATATCACCATCAGCAATATTCGATGTTGCTTTCTCCACGATTCGCTCTACACTTTTCAACTTCCAATCCTTGGTATCTATTGTCCATAAAGAAATTTTCAAATCTGTATTTTTTCGCATTCGATTAGTAATAGAGCCATAAGTAGGTCTTAAATAGGTAGGCTCATAATCTAAGGTTTCACGCATAATCTTTTGTGTAGATTCTACTTGATCAATAAAATTAGCAACAGACAATCGACTAAGCCACTTGTGGTTATAAGAATGATTTCCAAGCTCATTTCCATTAGCGATACTTTCTTTCAATACATTTTGATAAAGAGTTACCTTGTTTCCTAACACAAAAAAAGTGGCACAAGCATCATTTTCTTTCAAAATATCAATAATCTCTTTTGTATGGTTACTAGGCCCATCATCAAAAGTCAAGGCAACTACCTTTTGAGTAGGATCAATCACTCTTACCGCAGAATAAACAGGAAAACTGACATTTGGTTTTTGTGACATAGAAAGGGTAACGGATAACTTTAAAGATTCTAACGGTATTTTAATCTCAATCATATCATAATAATCAGACGATAACATATCAGGAGAAAAATAAAATATTAGATCCTTATCGTTGATAAAAAAACTATTCATTATCAACAATTGTTTAGAAATAATGGCATCAATATTACTTTCTAAAATTGCATGGGGATATTCACTTTGAATGGTTCTTTTTAAAATCGAAAGCAAGATTTCTTGTGTATCACCCACTAAAAGATCTTTTAAAACCAAATTTTTATCTTTTTGTATATCATAAAAGAAAGTACAGACCTCATAGATTGGCTGTTCGAGTTTATAACTATTAATATAAGTAATGAGTGCGATACTAACATAAGAATCATTATGCAAATAATAGTGATAATCAATATTTAATTCATCACGATCTATCAAATAATCACTATCCCCATAAGAAGTTAAAAAATAAGTCTTTTGCTTTTCAATATATCGTTCAATCACTTGATCCAGCGCTTGAATATTCGTTTTTGGATAATGAATTCCAATAAGATAGCGCTGATGATCCTCAATCTCGGTTAAAATCTCTACTTTTAAATTCTGTTTTTGCCGAAAGAACAAAAAGAAGACTAAACCACCAATAATAAGAAAGAAAAAAATCACCAACAACCATTTTTTATTCATACTTCCACCTAATAAAGGATATGAGTCGACCAAACAAAAAATACCTTTCTTTCGTTTTCAAACAACCAAAAATAAAGTATAATAAAAAAAAGGAAAGATGTTTATGAATGAAGAAACAAAAAAATACATAAAAAATAAATTAAATCTAGTTCCCAATTTACCAGGATCCTATCAAATGAAAAACAAGGACGGTATTATCATTTATGTTGGAAAAGCCAAAAATTTAAAAAAACGCTTAAAAAGCTATTTTACTGGAACTGTAACAGGAAAAACAGCCATGTTGGTAGCTGACATTACAGATTTTGAATACATTGTAACTTCTAGTGAACTAGAGTCACTAATCCTAGAAATTACTTTAATCAAAAAATATGATCCTAAATA
>JAQXIG010000091.1 GCA_029007685.1 bacterium
CGTATAGTTATTAACAAGAATAAGTTACAAGATTGGTTTGACAAAAATTCAGGTAGATTTTTTGTTTGACATTGTTTTTCTACTTTGTAAAGTGTTATAATAGGGACTATTAAATATTGTGCTTTTTTTCTTTTAATAGTCTCTTTGAGATTGGAGGAAAATACATGGCAAGAACTTCAAATAAAGAAGAAACTACAAAGAAAAAAAGAGCACCAAGAGGAATGGGGTCTATAAGAGCTAAAAATGGTGGATATGAAGGCAGAATTACAGTAAAAGTAGATGGTAAATCTAAACAAATTTCTTTTTTTGATAAAGATAAAAGAATTGTTGTGCAACAAATGATAAAAGCAAAACAGGAATCCAATGACAATGAGTATATAGACAAAAGTAGAATAACATTAGAACAATGGTTAAAAAAATGGATTCGTATTCATAAGAAACCGTTTGTAAAACCCAGAACTCTACAAGGGTACATTGAAAAAATAAAAGCAAATATAATTCCCTATTTGGGTGATTATCATATACAGAATATTAGTAGATTAACACTACAGGAATATTTTTCAGATTTAACACTGGGGAACGAAAAGAAAGGAATCAAAAAATATTCTGCAAAAACTATTAAGGAAATCAAAAGTATTTTAAATATGGCTTTTGCAGATGCAGAAATAAATAAACTAATAAAGTTTAATCCTATTCCAACTATTCGTACTCCTAAAGTTCAAAGAAAAAAGAAGAAACCTACTATATCTCCAAGAGAACAGCAAGAATTTATTAAAATTATGCTTTCTGAAAAAAATGGTTTATGCTATATTTTTATATTAAATACAGGAGTTAGACCAGGAGAGAACGGTGGAATGAAATGGAAACATTATAATTATGAAGAGTCTGAAATTAAAGTAAGGGATAATTACGGAAAAATAACATATTATGATGATGATTTTGAAAAAATCAGATCATCAATAGAAGAAAAGGATTTAAAAACACTTTCAAGCTATCGAACAATACCATTACAGAAGTGGTTTAACAAGATAATGTACGAATATATGCTATATGTTATGAAACAAAGAGGCTATACACAAAAAGAACAATTAGATGAAGAATATATCTTTGTAAATAGTTTAGGCAATGCATTAAGTTCTGATTATTTATGGGATACACTTGATAGAATATTAAAAAGACATAATTTTAAGCATTTAAGTGTTTATCAATTAAGACACTTATTTGCAACAAGATGTGTAGATGTTCATATCCCTATAAATCAAATACAACAATATTTGGGACATTCTCTTGCAAGTACAACAGTAGATAATTATTTGGACTATGATGAAGAAACTAACAAAATAGAAATCGAAAAGTTAGAACGAATCAATAATGTTCAAATGATGCCAAAATTTTTGAGTGGAGTAGAGACAAGTTTTACAATATCACAAAGGATAGTTTAAGGGACATTAAAGGGACATGGGCAAAAAATGGTAAATAAAGGCAAATGATAAAAACGATATAACCGTTGTGGGAGTAAGGAAACAAAGAAAATAGAAAACTTGAAAAAAGGGACTACTGCTCGGGCTCATAACCCGAAGGTCGTAAGTTCGAGTCTTACCCCCGCAACCAAAGAAATTATTAGAGTCGCAAGAGATTGTGGACTCTTATTTTTTTGACATCAAGTGTAATTTTAGCGTAATTGGGGACAATTTGGGGACAGTCCCATTTTTACAATACCGATAAACACTTAAAATATCAATGATAAACCGAAAATTACTTTGGGTAACAAAAAGCAATTTTGAGAAATTTTGAAAAGAGTTTTTAGTGTACTAGGATTTCTTCTAATATGTTTCCTGCATCTTTATTATATGATTGTACAGGATGAACATAAAAGTTTAAAGTAGTAGTAATTTGTGCATGTCCTAGTCTTGAAGCTACGACTGCAACATCAACATTTTGTGATATCATCAATGTAGCATTTGTGTGTCTGAGACCATGAAATGTAATTGGTGGTAAATTTTTTCTTTCAATAAATCTACGAAACCAATCTGTTATTGTATCAGGATGCATAGGCTTGCCATTCCATTGAACAAAAAGTCTATTGGATTCTATCCATAAATCACCGCATTTTTTCTTTTGAGTGTTATACCATGTTTTATATTTCTTTAAAATGTCTATAACTACTTGAGGTATTCCAACACTTCTAACAGAACTTTCAGTTTTTGGACTTTTTATGAAAATGCCTTTGTCGGGGA
>JAQXIG010000092.1 GCA_029007685.1 bacterium
CCAATGTTTCCAGAAGATTTCAAAAATGAAGTACAGATTGTGAATACGGTATTATCAGTTGATCCTGATTATTCCCCAGAACTAACAGCTATGTTTGGTTCTAGTTTATGTACTAGTATAAGTAAAATTCCATTTGAAGGACCGATTGCAGGAGTAAAAGTAGGTTATATTGATGGTGAATTTATCATCAATCCAACATCAGATGAGTTAGAAAAAAGCGAACTGGATTTGACGGTAGCCGGTACTAAATATGCGATTAATATGGTAGAAGCAGGAGCAAAGCAAGTAACAGAAGAATTGATGCTTCAGGCTTTAATGTTTGGGCATGAGGCCATTAAAGAATTAGTAGCTTTTCAAGAAGAGATTATCGCTGAAGTTGGTAGAGATAAAATGGAATACGAAGTGTTAGAATTGAATGATAGCCTTCGTAGCGAGATTCGTAGTTTAGCAGAAGATAAGTTGAATCACGCCCTACGTATTCAAGATAAAACAGAAAAATATGATACGATTGATGCAGTAAAAGCTGAAGTAGTAGAAAAATATATGCAGGAAAATGAAGATACTTTAAAGGACCGAGATCTTGTAGAGTTGATTACGAAAGTAAAATTGATTTTGGAAGAGATTGAATATGAAATCTTTAGACAGATTGTGGTAAAAGAAAAAACAAGAGCTGATGGTAGAGAAATGGATGAGATTAGACCGTTGTCAACAGCGATTGATCTATTACCAAGAACTCACGGTTCAGCATTATTTACACGTGGGCAAACACAAGCATTAGCAACTACTACGTTAGGGGCTTTAGGAGAACATCAAATCTTAGATGGTCTGGATATGGAAACGGAAAAAAGATTTATGCTACATTATAATTTTCCTGCATTTTCAGTTGGTGAAACCGGTAGATATGGTGCGCCAGGCAGACGCGAAATTGGCCATGGAGCATTAGGAGAAAGAGCACTTCTACAAGTAATGCCTAGTGAAGATGAATTTCCATATACGGTTCGTGTAGTATCAGAAATATTGGAAAGTAATGGTTCTAGTAGCCAAGCAACAATTTGTGCTGGTTGTATGAGTTTGATGGCAGCAGGAGTTCCTATTAAAGCACCAGTAGCGGGGATTGCGATGGGATTAATTACAGCAGGAGATGACTATACAATTCTAACAGATATCCAAGGAATGGAAGATCATCTTGGGGATATGGATTTTAAAGTTGCTGGTACTAAAGATGGAATTACAGCTTTACAAATGGATATTAAGATTAAAGGAATTACCGAAGAAATATTAGCTGAAGCATTAGCACAAGCAAAAAAAGCTAGGCTAGAAATTTTAGATGTAATGATAGCACAGATTCCAGAACCCCGAAAAGAAGTCAGTAAATATGCTCCTAAAACAGATATTTTCTACATTAAACCAGAAAAAATTAAAGACGTTATTGGTCGTGGTGGAGAAATGATTACGAAAATTATTTGTGACTGTTCTAAGGTAGCAACAGTTACGGATATGAATGCAGTTAAGGTTGATTTAGAGGATGATGGTCGTGTTACAATTTATCATTCTGATCAAGAAATTATTGAAAAGACTCGTAATATGATTTTAGATGTTGTGCGAGAAGTAGAAGAAGGGGAACTTTATACTGCAGTAGTTGTGAAAATAGAAGAATTCGGATGCTTTGTACAAGTTTGGCCAGGGTGTGAAGGACTTGTTCATATTTCAGAACTTTCTTACAACCGAGTAAATAAATGTGATGATGTTGTGAAAATTGGAGACGAAATCTTAGTAAAAGCGATTGGTTGCGATAAAAAAGGAAGACTTAATTTTTCAAGAAAGCAAGCACTTCCTAAGCCATCAAAAGAAGAAAAAGAAAAAGAGAAAGAGTAAGTAATGATAAGAATTTGCTACCATTTCAGGTTTAAAAAGTGATTTATTTCTAGAAGAATTCTTCTTCCTTTCTTTACAAAAATTTACATATAGATTTATTTTTGAATTTATTTTTTTCATTTTTTGTTTGCGAGTTGTATAAATCGGTGATATAATCGTATCATAAGAATAAATAGGAGGATAAAATATGGATCGTAATATTAAAAGTGAAGATTATAAAAGTGGTGTGATAGCGGGTGACCGTAATCGAGCTATTATCGTAGCAGTGGCTACTATTCAAAAAAATTTAGATTTGGGATTCATCCAAGAAATTACAGGATTAACGAAGCACGAAGTAGATTTGATTAAACATACTTTGACAGTAACTGATCAAAAAGTTGCAAGTATGGTAACAGATGCATTTAAAACACCAACTGTTTCAGCCACTTCTGTAACTACACTTGATGTTGATAAAGAGAAAAAGTAAAAAAGAAGATATCATTGATTTATTGATGATATCTTTTTCTTTGTTTTTTGGATAAAAACAATTCCCTTTTCATATAGTTTAGTAAGGTGATATTATGTTGAAAAAAGCTATTTCTTATTTTGGTGTATTTGTATTAGTGTGTTTTAGTTTTTTTTATACTGATCAAGCAGTAGATATCATTAGACGGAATGATCCTATTATGAAAAAGATTGTTGAGAATAGTAAAAGTCTAGAAATCAATCCAATGAATGCTGTGATTCAAGATGATGAAATTATTACTGGACTTAATGGTTTAAAAGTTAACATTGATAAAAGTTATCAAAATATGAAAAAGATTAATCGCTATCAAGAGTCTATGCTAGTGTTTGATGAAGTTACACCAGAGGTGCCGATCCAATATGATAAGTATGTAGTTCAAGGGAATGAAACAAAAAATCAAGTAGCTTTGGTCTTTAAAGTAGAGGATATTACGAATTTGGAAATGGTGAATTCTATTTTAGAAGAGAAAAATAGTGTGGCTACTTTTTTTATGGATGGTTATTTTGTACAGAATAATATGGATTTAGTATCAGAATTTGCTAGGAATGGATATGAGATTGAAAATCTTGGCTATGAAGGAGTTTATTCTAGTCAGAAACTAAAGTGGACTAATAATATGATTGAATCTTTGACTTACCGGGATGTAAAGTACTGTTATACTGAATATAAAGATAGTACAATTCTAGATTTGTGTAGCAGTCATAAAATGTATACAATTAAGCCTACTATCAATACATCTAATTATCCTTTTTTGACTATTAAAAAAAATTTAGAGAGTGGGAGCATTATCAGTTTTGATTTAAGTAATAAAGTGGTAAAAGAGTTACCTTCCATTATTAGTTATATTTTACAGAAGGGGTATCAGCCAGTTTTATTAAGTCAACTACTGAGTGAAGATATTGCCAATGAGAAATAGTCTATGTTATACTGTCAATACAAGGAGTTAACGTGATGGAATTATTAGTTCAAGATATTATATTTCAGACGATGGATAATTTACGAAAAGCAGGTAATGCTACAGTAATTGAAAGTAACATGTTAAAAGAATGGTTTTTCTATTATTTTCAGGTTCCTAGTATGTTTCAAATTGTAAATTTTCAAGTTGAAGAATTAGAAAACCAAGTGCATATTTTTCGTCTTGACTTGAGAGATTTGTATAAATCACGTAAATGTACTGTTCTTTTATTAGAACATAACTTAGAAGAAAAATATCGAATAGAGATGAATTCCTGTTTGAAGGAAGAGGTTATTGTGGATGATGTTCATTTATTTTCTTATCATAGACATAGTAAAAAAGTGATATTTGATCAAAGTATTTATACTTATTATTCATTGGAAGTACAATCTCTTAATATAGCAGTAAGGGGTAAAGTTCTTTATCAAAAGTTTTTTTCGTCGCATTATGAACAAGAATCTTTTGAGTTTCTTCAACATCCTATATCTTTGACTCAGAAAGAAATAGATTTTAGAGATTATTGTTTAAGATTTTTTGATGTACTTTTGTTAGATACAGGGAAGGTAAAAGTGAAGGAATTGAATTAATTCCTTTTTTAGATTGTATTCTTGTTTTCAATTATAGTTTATAGTATAATTTTAATAGTGGTAAGGTGAAAGTATATGTATTTGAAGGAGATTCAGGTAGCAGGTTTTAAATCTTTTGCAGATAAAATTAGTATTCATTTAGATGATAATATTACCTGTATAGTGGGGCCGAATGGAAGTGGAAAAAGTAATGTCGTGGATGCAGTTCGTTGGGTTTTAGGTGAACAATCTGTTAAAAGCCTCCGTGGAGATGGAGCCATGACAGATGTTATTTTTTCTGGAAGTAAGAGCCGTAATGCTTTAAATGTGGCTAGTGTATCTTTAATTTTTGATAATAGTGATCATTATTTAAAGATACCTTATACAGAAGTTTCTGTGAAAAGGAGAGTCTATCGTACCGGGGAGAATGAATATTTTTTAAATGGAGAGAAGTGTCGACTGAAGGATATTACAGATTTATTTATAGATAGTGGAATTGGAAAAGAATCGTTTAATATTATTTCACAGGGAGAAGTTCAAAAAATTTTAAGTAATTCTCCTTATGAGCGTCGAATTATTTTTGAAGAAGCAGCCAGTGTTATAAAATATAAAAAAAGGAAAGAAGAAGCAATTCGCAAATTAGAAAGAACGCACAGTAATTTAGATCGTGTTGCAGATATTATCCATGAGTTAGAAATTCAATTAGAGCCATTAGAAATTCAAAGTAAGAAAGCTAGAGAGTATTTAGAAAATAAAAAGAATTTAGAACAGATTGAAGTAGCTTTACTGGCTCACGAGATAGAGACTTTAAATCATCATTATTTGCAGGCTAAAAAGAAAATGGAAGACTTAAATAATGAAATTGTTAGTTTATCAGTTAGCCATAGTGGGAGTGATGCAGCGATAGATCAGGAAAAAACTAATTTGCTTCATGTTGAGGAAGAATTAGAACAACTGAATCAAGAGTTATTGGTGTTGACGAAAAAAGAAGAAGCACTAAATGGTGAGAAAAAAATGCTACAAGAAAGAAGTAAATATAAAGCCAATGATACAAAAGTACATGACACCATTACACACCTTAAAGAATCTAAGTTGAAACTAGGAAATGAGATTTCTATCTTGGAACAAGAAATTGAATTTCATAATACAGAACTTGATCAGCTAAATGATTCGATTCGAGATATCCAGGTTTCTTTAACACAATCTCAAGATAAATTAGCACAAACACAGCGTGAACTTCATTTCCAAAATAAGAGAAAATTTGAACTAGATAATCAAATTAGTGTACTACAAAATTTTATTGATAATGGTGGTAATATTCCTACTAGTGTGAAAGCTATTTTAAATAATCCTAGATTACATGGTGTTCATGATTGTATTGGAAATTTGATTCGTTGTGATAGTAAGTTTGCAAAAGCATTAGACGTAGCATTAGGTGCTAGTAAGCAATTTTTAGTAGTCGATCACGAGAATGTGGCGAAAGAAGCAATTGAATATTTGAAAAATGGTAAACTTGGAAGAGTTACTTTTTTCCCATTAAATATTATTCAAGCAAAATCAGTTGATCCTGATACAGAGATATTATTAAAACAGGAAATGGGCTATGTGGATACCTTTGCTGCTTTAGTTCAATATGATAGTAAGTATCGCAATATTGTTTATAATCAATTAGGAAATGTTTTAGTTGTATTGGATATGGATCATGCGAATCGCATTAGTAGAAAAATTCATAATCGTTATCGAATTGTTACATTGGATGGAGAGATTATTCATGTAGGTGGTTCGATTACGGGTGGGAATACTAGTAGTAGTCGCAGTATGATTACGGATCAATATGAGCTAGAAAAATTAATTCGTACTAAAGACGATGTGATGCGTGTAATAGATGAGATTGATATTACGATTTCTGATGATAATAAACAGATTCAAGAAATAGAGCATAGGCTTTATGATGAAAAGATGAAATTAGCATCTTTACAGGAAACGATACGAAGTAAAAAAGTAATTTTGGGAGGATATCAAGACAATATTGATCAAATAGATAGAGAATATCGTAGTTTAGAACATGTCGTGGACTCTAGTTTATCCCAAGAGGAAGAGCGCTTGATGAATGAGTATTATGAAACTTGTCATCAAAAAGATCAAACTTTATTACGAATTCAACAACAAACGAAAGAAAAAGAGAAGCTGAAAACAGAGATTGAAGAAATGGAGGCTAAAAATCGCTTCAATCATAGTAATTTGACGAAAAGGCAAAATGACTTAAAAGAGTTGGAAATTCAGATTAGCAAAATGGATATGAAATTGGATCACTATTTAAATACTTTAAGTGAAGAATATGAAATTACTTATGAAAAAGCTAAGGAAGCATATCATTTAGAAATCGAGGTAGAGGAAGCAAGAGAAAAAGTTACTATTTATAAAAATAATATTAAGAGAATTGGTATGGTGAATTTAGCTTCGATTGAGGAATATGACAGTGTACATCAACGTTATACTTTTTTAACTAGTCAAAGAGATGACTTGTTGGAAGCGAAAGATACGCTATTGGAAATTATTGAAGAGATGGATACTGTGATGAAAGAAGAGTTTCTTAATACTTTTAAACTGATTCAAAAAGAATTTGAGGTTGTCTTTAAACAATTGTTTAATGGTGGCAGAGCCTCTTTGAAATTAACGGATCCTAATAATCTATTAGAAACTGGGGTTGAAATTATTGCGTCCCCACCTGGAAAAAAGTTAACAACGATTAGTTTATTGTCGGGGGGAGAAAAAACATTGACAGCTATCAGTTTATTGTTTGCGATACTGAATATTAGACCAATTCCATTTTGTTTATTTGATGAAGTAGAAGCAGCCTTGGATGAAGCTAATGTCGATAATTTTGGGAAGTATTTGGATCATTATAAGTCTAAAACACAATTTCTGCTAATCACCCATAAGAAGAAAACGATGGAGTATGCTAATACCTTATATGGGATTACGATGCAGGAGTCTGGTGTTAGTAAATTAGTTAGCGTAAAACTAGAAAATCAGTAAAAAAGAAAGAAGTTTGGTTCTTTCTTTTTAATAATAATATGGATTGTAGTAATAATAAGTATTATAAGACATTGGATAATAGTATGGTTGTGGGTAGTATGGCTGTGGATAATAATAGTTTGGCCGATTGGTTCCTAACGCATATCCTGCTACCCCACCAAGAAGTAGTGGTCCTAAAAATCCGCCAGCTATTAGACGATCATCGTTGGAATTGGTACGATACATATTTCCATTTGTTTCGTACATATTATAATTGTATGGATACATAATATTCACCTCTAGAGTATTTTATGTGAAAGAAAGGAAAGAGTGAAAATGAGTGAAAAGTTAAAAGAGCTAGCGAATATGGTAGTCGGCTACTCTATCAATGTTCAAAAAAATGAGAAGGTATTGATTACCACTCAATCATTACAAACTAGGGAGTTTATTTCTTACTTAATTGAAGAGATTTATCATTGTGGAGGGATACCTGTAGTAAAAATGAGTGATCCAATTTTATCTTCACAGTTAGCAGAAGGAAATACAGATGAAAGAATTCAACTTCTTAAAAAGTTACAAGAAGAAGAAGTAGAAAATTATGACTCTTTTATTAGTATTGCCTATGGAATAAACGATTATGAAACCAAAAATGTGCCTGTATCGATGCTAAAGAAATTAAAAAAAGCAACTGAGAAGAGTCATGATATTCGGATAAATCAGAGAAAATGGGTTATTTTGAATTTTCCATCACCACTAGATGGGCATAAAGCTAAAATGTCTACACGTGAATTTGAAAAATTTTCGTTAGATGTAATGACCGTTGATTATCGTAAAATGAGTCGTTTAATTCAACCACTTAAAGATTTAATGGACAAAACAGATAAAGTTAGAATTGTCTCTCCTGGAACTGATTTGACTTTCAGTATCAAGGGAATGAAGAGTATTCCTTGTACCGGGGAGAAAAATATTCCAGATGGTGAACTTTATACAGCTCCAGTTAAGAATAGTGTCAATGGAACACTTACATATAATACACCAAGTCCATATCAAGGCAATGTGTTTCATCATGTTTCTTTGAAGTTTCAAAATGGAAAAATTGTGAAGGCTACTTGTGATGAAGGTAATGAAAAATTAAATGAGATTTTTGATACGGATGAAGGAGCTCGTTATGTTGGAGAATTTTCCTTAGGATTTAACCCTAAAATTCTTTATCCAATGGGAGATATCTTATATGATGAGAAAATTTTAGGTAGTCTTCATTTTACACCAGGGCAAGCTTATAGGGATTGTTATAATGGGAATGATTCAGGGATTCATTGGGACATGGTACTAATTCAAAGACAAGATTACGGTGGGGGAGAGATCTATTTTGATGATGTGTTAATTCGTAAAGATGGATTGTTTGTTTTAGATGAGTTGAAGCCACTGAATTTTGATTATAGAGAATAAGTCTAGGAAAACTAGACTTTTTTTGGTGTGCCGTGCATGGCATATATCTAGTTGGTGAAAGTCCAATACACGCGTAGGTATCGACGAAGTGTTAGGGAAGCACAAAGCATTAATGGTGACATTAGGGCCAAAGGAAGTGTGAAACAAAATCGAGGGC
>JAQXIG010000093.1 GCA_029007685.1 bacterium
AGTATAGTGTGAATGATTCTTCTTTCATAAGAATTCATCGGATCTAATTTAGCAGCTACTTTACTAGATGCTACTTCTCGAGCAATTTTTTTTGCTAAGGATTGTAGGCTATGTTCACGTTCTTTTTTGTATTCTCCAATATCAATCGTTAGATTTATATATGTTCCTATTTCTTTTTTAACTGCTTGTTTTACTATCATTGTGAGAGCTTCTAGTGTTTTGCCATTTTTTCCAATTAGAATGGAATTATTATCTGAAAAGACCGTAAATGTTACGCTTTCTTCTCTCTTTTGAACTTCTAAATTAGCGGTTAACCCCATATTTTTAATTAAGTCTTTTATATATTGTTTCACAAATTTAATTACTTCATCACGAGTTAATACTTCTATTTCTACTTTTTTATGGAATAGTCCTGTTTTTTTATCAATTTCCTTAATATATAAATTTTGTTCTAATTCTTGAAGCGAAATTTTAGCTTTTTGGATTGCTTCTTCTTTGGTTTTACCTGTATAAATGTTTTTTATCATACAGTTACCTCCTTATCTCTTTTTACAATTACATTTTGAACAATAGTAAATACGTTAGTTGTTATCCAGTAAATGCAAAGAGCAGTCGGCATAAAGATAGCCATTACCGTAATCATTCCTGTCATTACATTGGTCATATTAGCCATTAGATCTTTTGTGGCAGTTGCGGTAGTCTTATTCAAATTAAATGAGAAATAAGTAGTAAGTCCTACTAAGACGATTAAGATGACATATACAAAGTGACCATTATTGAACAAACCTACCGATGGAGTTGTTCCTAGCTGCAATGTTAAAAAGGTTCCTTCAAATAAGGATGGTACACGATTGATGGCTTCTAAAAAAGCAATAAATAATGGTAATTGAAGGAAGGAAAATAGACAACCAGAAATAGGATTGATATTATACTTTTTATAGATCATCGTCATTTCTTGACTTTTCTTCATTAAAGAATCTTGATCGGTTTTATTTGCATATTTTTTTTCTAATTTATCTAAATCTGGTTTGGCTTTTTTTATTAGTTCTGATTGCATTGCTGTTTTTTTTGTTACTGGATACAAAACTAATCTTAAAGCGATACTTGTTATAATTAGTGATATAGCTGCACTTTTGAGATAGTTATTTATAAATAATATTATAAAAGCCAATGGTTTTACAAAAATACTTGTCCAAAGCCCTTCATATCCCCCACTCGTTATTTTAAATTCGGAACATTTGGGGATAGCTGCCAGATCTACTCCATTTTCTTCATAAGCTTTTATAGTTTCTTTATTGGTTGGCTTACAGAGAATATTCGCAGTTAAGCTTTGACCTGTTTCTGGATTTTTTACAACTTTTTTATCTTCTGTTTTTAGAGTTGTAGTACACCCTGTTATTAGCACTAAAGAACAAAGAACTATTATTAATTTTTTTTTATTATTTTTTTTCATTTTTTTCTCCTTTTTGACTACTTTGGATTAAGTAGATAAAACTTTTTTCAATTTTTTGGTAATCCGTTATTAAGCAGTTCTTTCTTACTATTATAATATAATCCTTCTTGTTTGAACATATTTTTTTATTGTGATCTACAATGTTTCTTAAGACTCTTTTATAATAGTTTCTGACTACGGCATTTCCTATCTTCTTTCCTACTGATATTCCAAAGCGAGAATAATTATTATTATTTTCATTATAATATATTAATAAATTTTTTTCTTTTAGGCAAATTCCAGTAGACATTATTTTTTGAAAATCTCTACTTTCTTTTACTATGTTTATTTTTTTCATATCATCACCTATTCGATCATATTATAACAAAAAACCCACTGATATCAGTGGTATTTATTTTGATAATCTTTTACGACCCTTCGCTCTACGGCGATTTAGTACTTTTGATTTCATTCTTGCAAAGAAACCGTGTTTTTTCTTCATTTTTCTATTATTTGGTTGATAAGTTCTTTTCATCATTCCACCTCCATACGTGTTAAAAATCTACATTATTATAATAGGCAAACCCATTTTTTGTCAATATAAAACTGTTAATATTTATTTATTAACATTTTCCACAACCCTGTTGATAACTTTTTCCACTTTGAGAAATATAATTTTGTGGAAAATGTTGAAAACTCTATTCTTCCTTTATATAATATAGATAAATGATGTTGATAATTTTGTGAATTCCTTGTGAATTATTTTCTAATTTTAAAAAAGTATTTTTTTTCTATTTATTTTTCCACAGAATTACGTTACAATATGACTTACAAATTATTCTTTGGTCAGGGGAGGGATAAGATGAATGTTAAGATTATTTGGTCTAATTTTCTAAGTAGTATTAAAAATGAAATGACTCCCTTATCCTTTAATACTTGGTTTAAAGATACAGAACTATATGAATATAAGAATGGTCTTGCGAAGATTATTGTACCGATGGGGATGTTTAAAAGACATTTAGCTACAAAATATTATGATTTAATTGTCAATACGTTATCTGATATTATTGGAGATAATGTAGATATTCAATTTTTCTTGCCAGAAGAGTTAGAGGAAGAAAAAAATCAAATTAGCTTTATGAATTTTGATAATCAAGTAGGGGAATCGACTCAGAAAATAGAACGAATTCATAAGTCTAATTTAAATCCGAATTACACATTTGAAAGTTTTATAGTAGGAAATAGTAATAAATTTGCTCAAGCTGCAGCGTTAGATGTTGCAGAAAATCCTGGAAATATTTATAACCCTTTATTCATCTATGGAAATAGTGGATTAGGAAAAACTCATTTGATGCATGCGATTGGTAATTATATTGAACAACATAGTAATAAAAAAGTTTTATATGTATCTAGTGATCAATTTATTAACGATTTTTTGGGAATTAATAAAAAAGATGAGAATGGGAAAAATTTTGACTATGTTAGTTATTTTAAAGATAAATATCGAAATATCGATGTTTTGATTATTGATGATATTCAGTTTTTTCAAGGCGCTACTCAAACACAAAACGAATTTTTCCATACTTTTACCTCTTTATATAATGATAATAAACAGATTATTATCTCTTCTGATCGGTCACCAGATGATTTAAAACTATTGGAAGATCGACTTCGTACCAGATTTTGTTGGGGACTTACAGCAGATATTTATCCACCGGACTTTGATTTAAGAGTTGCGATTATTAAGAAAAAAATTATTGGGGAATCGATTAACAAAAATATTCCTGATGATGTGATTGAATATATTGCATCTAATGTAGGGAATGATGTTAGGCATCTGGAGGGTTCTATTACTAGGCTTCTTGCTTATTCTACTATTATGGGCGGTGCTGATATTACTCTTGACTTGGCAATAGAAGTACTGAAAGACTATGTCAATAAGGGCTATAGTGAGAAAAATAATGTAAATCGGATTCAAAGAATTGTGGCAGAACATTTTCAAATATCAGTTGATGATATGAAATCGAAGAAGAGGAGTGCTAACTTAGCATTTCCGAGACAAGTAGCTATGTATCTTTGTAGAAAATTGACTGAAGAGTCGTTCCCAAAAATAGGAATTGAATTTGGTGGTAAAGACCATTCCACTGTTATGCATTCCGTAGAAAAGATAGAAAAAGAAATGAAAACGAACCAAGAACTAGCTAATATTATTGAAAAATTGAAGAAGGAAATAGTATGATTGTTAATAAATATGTTTTTTTTTCAGTAATTATCCACAAATTCATAATTTGTACGAATTATGATATTATTGAGAAAAAGGAAGTTATCAACAGTTTCCACTATAATAATAATAAAAACTATTAAGAAAGAAGGAATAATATATGAAATTAAAAATTAAAAAAGAGGTCTTATTAGATGGACTTAATAAAGTGTCAAAGGCTATCTCTACTAAAAATTTAGTACCAGTTTTAGCAGGAATTAAATTTGATTTAGAACAGAAAGGTTTAACTTTAACAGCAAGTGATAATGATATTACTATACAAGTATTTATTGAAAAAGAAGAATATATGGATATAGATAAAGACGGAAGTATTATCATTCAGGGTAAATATATTCTTGATATTGTTCGTAAATTGCCCGATGAATTTATTAATATTGAGGTAGTAGATGACTTGAAAATTATTATTTATACCGAAAATAGTGAATTTAATTTAAATGGTATTAGTAAAAGTGAATATCCTAATATTAATTTAGAGGAGAGTAAAAAACCTTTAGAAATTGATGCTAAGGTATTTAAGACTGTTATTAATCAAACATCCTTTGCTTCTAGTAATGATGAGTCTAGACCTATCTTAACAGGCATTAATTTTAAAATAGTAGGGGATTTATTAGAGTGTAATTCAACTGATTCTTATCGTTTAGCTAGGAAAATAATTCATTTGAATACTTCAATTGATGAGAATTACAATATTGTTATTCCTAGTAAAAACTTATTAGAATTTATTAAGATTATGGATGAAAGTGAAGAAAATATTCAATTACATGTTTTTAATAATAAAATATTGATTAAATATCAAAATATTTTATTTCAATCTCGTTTGATTAGTGGAACTTATCCAAATACAACCAATTTATTACCAGATGAGTTCTTATTGGCTATTAAAACTGATATTAGTGAATTATATAGTGTGATTGATCGTGCTAGTATTTTAACTAGTGATAAGGAAAAAAATATCGTTACTTTTGAAATTGACGGAAATAAGTTATTTGTTAGAAGCAGTAGTGCAGAAATTGGAAAAGTAGAAGAAAAAATGACTATAGATAAAAATAATAATGAAAATTTAAAGATTTCTTTTGTAGCGAAATATATGATGGAAGCTTTAAAATCATTTGATGATGATAAAGTAGAGATATCATTTGTTGGAGAAGTGAAACCGATTATTTTAAACAGTAAAAAAGATGATGGTTTAACGCAATTGGTTTTGCCTATTAGAACATATTAATTGTTGAAACTGTTAGTAAATGCTGATTTATTGACAGTTTTTTCTTTTTTTTGAATAATTGAGCAAAAAGTGATCAAATTCGACATTTATTGAAGTTATAGTAGTAGGCACTAATTCGAATTAGATTTCTGAAATGGGGGATTTTATGATGGAAAAATATGAAATCAATAAGGATACATTGGCTGTAATTGGTTTAAATGATGGAAAAACAAAGGTAATTGAGTATCATCTTGAGAAGATATTAGATGAACCAGCTTATGAAGTTATGGAACATAGTTGTGGTTATTTTGGTAGTAGTTATCAGGGGAGGGTAGAAGGTAGTAGAAATATTTTGGGATGTAATTATAAAGTTCCTATTATTGTGGAAGAAAGTAGTGAAATTATTTTTTTTCCTACTGCTTCTCCTAGTCTTAGTGAATGTAGTTGGTTTTCGCTTCACGCAATTGAATCGATCACTGAAGGTAAAGATGAATCTTTCATTAACTTGAAAAATGGAAGCAAGATTACTTTACCGGTGTCAAAAACATCCATTGAAAATCAACTTTTAAGGGCTACTCGATTGAAATACTTAATTAATACTAGAAAAGAGGCAAAATATTAGCCTTTTTTTCGTTTTTACTAGGTTTATAGGCTTATTTTATGGTATAATGTAGGTGCAAGTATAGGAGTATTAAATTATATAAAAAGGTGATATATGATGTTTTTAGATGGTTTTTATGCATTTGTCAAGAGTTGAACTTAAAAATTTTAGGAATTATTCTAAAGCAAAAATAAAATTCAATTCTCATATTAATATTTTTATAGGAGATAATGCTCAAGGTAAAACAAATATTTTAGAGAGTATATATATACTTGCGTTAACCAAATCTCATCGCTATGGAATTGAACATAGTTTGATCAGGCGAAATTATAATTCTTGTTTTATTAAAGGTACGATTAAAGATGGCAATAAAATTAAAGATTTAGAGGTTCATTTGGAGCCAAACAAGAAACGAGTTATAGTGAACTCTAAAGAAATTAAAAAAATTTCTGAATATGTTTCGAATATGAAAATCATTATGTTTTGCCCTGATGATTTAGATATTATTAAAGGTTCTCCTCAGGGTAGAAGAAATTTAATGAATATTCAAATTAGTCAGTTATTTTTTCCTTATATTCAGTATTTAAATGAATATAATAAAATTTTGAAAAGTAGAAATGAGTTTTTGAGGACCATTTCTAGTAATGGCTATACCGATCTTAGGTATTTGGATGTTCTTAATCAAAAATTATGTGAAAGAGCTGTGAAAATTTATCGGTATCGAAATCAGTATTTAGAGGCGATTAATCAAAAAATAGGGGATATTTATAGAAAAATTACTTCAATTGATGGGTTAAGAGTGGAATATGAGAAAAATATTGATTTTAGTGATTATAATAGTGAGATGATGGAAGAACAGATTATGCATAGACTCTCTAGTAGCATAAAAAGAGAAATTATACAAGGAAATACTTTATACGGACCACATCGGGATGATTTTTCTTTTTATATTGAAGAAAATGATATGAGAATGTATGGAAGTCAGGGGCAGCAAAGAATGGCAATTGTGGCGTTTAAGTTAGCTGAAATTGAAATTTTTAAGGAGTTCACTGGAACAAGTCCCATTTTACTGTTAGATGATATTTTCAGCGAACTTGATCTTACTAAGAGACAAAAATTAATTCAATATATTCCTGATGATGTACAAACTATTATTACGACAACCGATTTAAAGAATATTAAACGGAATGTTATTTCAAATTCTAAGGTTTTTGTTGTTGAGAAGGGTACAATTAAAGAGAGGGTGAAATAGTATATGGATACTCAAGAAAAAGTAACAAATCATTATGATGCTTCGGATATTCAAGTTTTGGAGGGATTAGAAGCTGTTCGAAAAAGACCTGGTATGTATATTGGGACTACT
>JAQXIG010000094.1 GCA_029007685.1 bacterium
AAAAACATATATTGCTGTACTGCTAATTGGAACTGTTCTTTTGATGTTTACAAGTTTATATATGCAATGGACAGGATATAAAGCTAGTATGGTTGATGGAGTTCAAGGAAGATATTTTATTCCTTTATTAATATGTATACCTATTTTATGTTCGAATAAGATATTTGTTCAAAATAGTAAGATAATGAATTTTTCAAAAAATTATTTCAATATATCTTCAATTATAATAAGTATGTGCTTATTGATAAGTATCATAGTAAGCGTAACTAGATTTTGGATCTAAGAGGTGTAGTGATGAAGAAAAAAATATTATTAATAATACCCGCATACAATGAAGAAAAAAATATTAAAAAAGTATATGATAGTATTGTTGATTACAATAAAAAAAATAAAACAGATTATCATGTGATTGTTATTAATGATGGTTCAAAAGATAATACAAAAGAAATCTTGGAGAATAATAATATTCCACATATTAATTTAGTAAATAATCTAGGAATTGGTGGTGCAGTACAAACAGGATATAAATATGCAAAAGAGTTTAATTATGATGTAGCTATACAGTTCGATGGTGATGGGCAACATGATATAAGATATGCCAAAAAATTAATAAATCCTATTATTGACGGCCAGGCTGATTTAGTAATTGGCTCTCGTTTCTTAGAAAAAGATATGAGCGATTTTAAATCAACACGGATACGGAGAATTGGAATTAATTGGATTTCCTTTCTAATTAAGATTTGTACAGGTAGAAAATTAACAGATACTACTAGTGGGTTTAGAGCTGCCAATAAAAAAGTAATCTCTTTATTTGCAGATAATTATCCGATTGATTCAGCAGAACCTTCTTCCTTTGTAACAATTTCAAGGAAGGGATATAATACATTAGAGGTTTCTGTTTCTATGAAAGAACGTGAAGGAGGAGTATCATCCATAACCAATCATTTCTGGAAACCAATTTATTATATGATAAATGTTAGTTTATCTATTGTGATAACTAGTTTAAAGAGTAGGAGGAATAGCTAATGGAGAGACGTTTAAGTTTAATTTTAGTATTAGTAATATGTTTATTTATATTAGTAATCATTAATTTTATAAAAAAAGATAATATTAGTATAAAATACTCTCTTATTTGGTTAGGTAGTGGAGTTTTAATGATCATCGCTATTATGATTCCCAATTTCTTAAATAAAATCAGTCATCTATTGGGTTTTGAGTTGGTTTCCAATATGATATTTATGATTGCTATTATCATTTTATTAGCAATTTGTTTCTCTTTTACGATTATAGTATCTAGGCAAACACAAAAGATTAGATTATTAATTCAAGAAGTATCTTTGATGAAATCAAGGATAGAAGAGCTAGAAAAGAAGAAATAAAGGAGTAGTTATGAAAATTGGTATTGATTTGACATGGCTAAAACCTAATAAATCAGGTGGTGTAGAGTCATATATTAGGAATTTATTAGATGGTTTTTTAGAATTAGGTGATGATAATAAATATATTTTACTAATGGCTAAAGACAACTATCAATCTTTTGAAAAATATAAAAAAGATGCTAGAATAGAAACCATTCTCTGTAATACAAATGCTAATGATATAAAAGGACATTTAATATGGCAAAATCTACACCAATATAATGTATTAAAAAAGAATAAGTTAGATTTTTGTTTTTTTCCTGTATATGAAATGCCTATTTATAAAAATAGAAAAATTAGATGTGTAACAACTATTCATGATATTCAAGCTTACCACTACCCAAAATATTTTTCAAAGCTAGAAAATATATGGTTTAAATTGGGATGGGAAAAAGCTATTAAAAATGCTAATAGAATAGTTACAATTAGTGATTTTACAAAACATGATATTGAAAATCATTTCAAGCATGCCAAGAATATTAAAAGAATATACATTCCTATTGTATTGAATGATAAAATAAAATGCAATTTTAATCAATTATCTAAAAAATATAACATTCAAAAAAATCAGTATTACTATACTGTTTGTTCTCTGCATAAGCATAAGAATTTAATAACATTAATTAATGTTATGGAAGAAATTATTAAGAAAGAAAAGAAAATTCCAAATATTTTGGTGATATCCGGAGTAGGAGGCCCCCAGAAGAAAGAGCTAGAAAATATAATTTTTGAAAAAAAACTAGAAAAAAATGTGATTTTAACAAGTTTTGTTTCTAATGAGGAAAGAAATTCTTTAATAGAAAATAGTAATATTTTTTTGTTTCCAAGTTTATTTGAAGGATTTGGTATGCCACCAGTTGAGGCAATGATGTTAGGTGCAAAAGTAATAACAACCAAATGTACTTCTCTTTATGAAGTAACTGATAAAAAATGTGAATATGTAGAAGATCCGTTGAGCACACAAGAGTGGATAAATAAAATAAAAGAAATACAGAATATGGAAAGTAAAAAATATGATTTTACAGAATATGATAAAAAACATATTGCTAGACAGTACTTGGATTTATTCTATGAAGTAAATAATGAAAAGAGATGAATAATATGTTACAAAATAAAAAGAAAAATTTTATTTGGAATACAATAGGAATTACTTTTAATGCCTTTACTTCTCTTTTCTTTTTAGTTATTGTAAATAGAATCAACGGTATAGAAGAAGCGGGAATTTTTTCTTATACCTATTCATTGGCTTGCTTATTTTATATCATAGCTCTCTACTATAATAGAACATATCAAGTAGCAGATGTGGAAAATGAATATTCTAATAATCAATATATCACCAATCGTTTGATTACTTCTATTTTAACATTACTAATAGTAGTTCTCTTTTCAATAATTAGTGGATTTTCCATGTTTAAAATGGAAATATTAATGCTTATTTTGATATTTAGAATATTAGAGGCTATTAGTGATTGCTTTCATGGCTTTATTCAAAAGAAAGACGAGTTATATTATGTTGGACAATCTTTATTTTTAAAAGCAATAATAGGTTTAATATTATTTTTTATTACTGATTATATAACAAATAGTATAATACTATCACTAATATTATTAATTATAACTAATGTTATAGGGTTAATAGTAGATATTAAAAAATATAAATCATTATATCATCAAAAATTTACATTTGTTCTTGATAAGAGTATTAGCTTATTTAAAATAGCCTTTCCAGTATTTATTTTTTCGTTTTTAACAATATATTTAAATAATTGTCAAAAATATGTTATGGAATATATTCTAGATGAAAAATATCAAACAGTATTAGGAATTATTATTA
>JAQXIG010000095.1 GCA_029007685.1 bacterium
GGTAAAATATCTCCCATATGTTCTCTAGTTGCATCATTGTACTTTGTACAAAAATCTTGTAAATTAATTCCAGCAGGTCCTAATACTGTTCCAACAGGTGGAGCAGGTGTAGCTTTACCAGCATCAATTTGTAATTTAATCTTTTTTACAACTTCTTTCGCCACGAAAAACACCTCCTATAATTTTTTACATCGTTTTCGCGAGTGGTCCTAATAGCTTTTTCCGCTTTTCCGCTTTGCTTCCCACTTAATTTCATCTATATAATTAAATATAGCCCCTAAATAATAACACTAATTACTATAAAAATCAAGCTTATTTGATAGCTTTTTCTCTCTCTTTTCCGTTTTCAGATTGTCTTTGTGCAAACAATTTAGACAACTCAAAAGTTAATTTATAATCAATTAATTTTTCTCCTACACAATTAATAAAATAATAATTTCGATATTCATTCATTTTTTCTTTGAAAACTTTTGGGTTAATATCAAATATTGCTACTAAATCATGAATCGTTTCTGAAGTATAAACTAGATCTGTCATAGTCTGATTAAATAATTCAATATCAAATGGACATTGTAAAGTATTAAGAAAAATTTTTCTTTCTTCATCTGTACCAAGATTTTCTAAATGTTTCTGTAACAATTGCCTACCTTCCTCAGACCAGAAACGATAATGTTGATGGTAAAAGGAATAAGCCAAATTTTTTAAATCTGCATATCTTTCTTTTTTCTCTTGTATTATAGTAGCCAAAAATTTACACCACCATCTCTATTTCTGATAAATTAACTTCAACTGAAGTTTCTTGTCCAAACAAATCAACAAAAAGCATAACGGTTTGACTAGAAACGTCAACAGAGTCAATCGTACCAAACATTCCTGCAAATGGACCAGAAACAATTTTAACCTTTGCCCCTGCTTCAAGTTCTTTATTAACATCAATACGGCTCATCCCCATATTATTTAAAATACTATCTACCTCATAAGACTGTAATGGTGTAGGTTTAGCTCCCTTACCACTAGACCCTATAAATCCAGTAACCCCAGGAGTATTACGAACTACATACCAAGCCTCATCACTCATAACCATTTCCACCAAAATATAACCAGGAAACATCTTTTTTAGTTTTTCTTTGGTTACACCATCTTTTTCTTCTACTACCTTTTGCTCAGGAACAATAACACGAAAGATATAATCTTTCATATCCATACTTTCAGCACGCATTTCTAATTTTTCTTTCACCTTATTTTCGTGACCAGAATAAGTATTTACTACATACCATTGCTTATCCATAAACTACACTCCCATCTTTAATAAAGCCAATATTAGCTCAATAACATAAAAGAATAATGCAAAGAAAAGAATAAATCCAATAGTAGCAACAGAATATTTAACCATATCTTTTTTACTAGGCCATTTTACCATAGATACTTCTCTACGAACTCCATGTAAAAATGATTTCTTTTTCTTTGAACCATTAACTTTATTTTTTAAAGACTTCTTATTTTTTTCTACTGATTCCACCTTTGGACTAGTTTTTTTATTTTTACTCATATCTTTAATTTTTTGATCAATATCAACTACTTCACGTGTTGATTTAACAACTTTTGCCAATATGCCACCTTCTTTTTACAATTTTTACTCAAAATAAAAACACCTTTTCGTGCTCAACACTAAATTAACACAAAAAGATATAGAAGTCAATATAATCATGAAAAAACAGGAAGTATATTAATAAGTATAAAAAGACTAAAAACAATAAAAGAAAGCACCACACAAATAATGAATAAATAATGAATATACGCTGCTTCTTTATCTTTAGTACTCATCGCTCTACCAATCGGTGTACTTTTTACATAGGAAATTCCACTACTTTGATGTTTTGCTACATCCTCTAACTGTTTTTGAATATAATCACTATAATAACTTGGAGAAATAGTAGGATCTCCATAATTCATTGTAAAAATACTACGGTAATACTCTACATCTTCTGCTGGAACATATTCCTGAAAATCCTCAAAACGAACACTTACAACCTCCGGATTCAAAAGTCCCTGCTTTAAATCGTAATCAGGCAAATAACAACAAAAAGCCAAGTCGGCTAACCACAATAAATTGGCTTTTTTGATATCATCAGAATTAGAATAAGGTTGATCCAAAGGAAAAATAGCAGTAAAAGAAGGAGTTTTAGTAACCTCATCAACAAAAATACTATCAGGATTAAAATTATTCACATAACCGCCAGCTATATGAATTTGCTTTAACGACAAATCCAACTTATAAAAAAATTCTCTCTTATATTCCATAGACATCAAAGGCAATTTAAAATCAAGCAAACTGAGTTTTTCCATACTAAGTTCACTCCTTTCATATCACTCAAAACACGTATATCATGAACAAATCTTTCAGATTATCATTGTAACTAGTATAACACGATTTCCATATTATGAAAAGAAGTTAAATATTTTTTCAACCTAGTACGAATTCGATATAAGTTATTATGTATCGCCCTAGCATCCATCTCCAATAATAAAGAAATATCACCTATCTCAAAACCATTACATAAAAGCTCAAAAATTTGTCCCTGTATAGAATTTAACTCTAACGAAAATAGATGTAACTTAGCAAATAAATCTTTAATATAAAGAGAATGATCAAAAGATAAAATACTAGTATCTGGTATAACCTCTTCCAAAATCAAATCATCATCAGAAACAGGAACAGACAAAGAAATACTCTTACTACAAATTTGTGCTTTGTTAGAAAGAATTCCACGCATACAATTTAACAATTTACTTCGAATCGAAAGATAAAGAAAAGTAAAAAATAACGTTCCTTCCTCTGCTTGATATTTCCGCATCGCGCTAATAAACGCCAAATGTGCTTCTTGAAATAAATCATCATATTCTACATTATACTTCTTTAAAATGAGATAAAAATCACCTGTTAACTTTCTTAATAAAGGCAAATACTTCTCATACAAAGTCTGAAAAGCATCTTCATTATTTTCTTCAATCATATACAAAAGTTCATAATCATTAATCTTCTTATAATTCATTTCATCCCTTCTTTTGTTTAACTACCTCATAAATCATAATTCCAGCCGCAACAGAAGCATTTAAACTATTAACTTTACCATACATAGGAATCTTAGCCATAAAATCACAAGAACGTTGAATAATCGGTGAAATTCCACTCCCCTCATTCCCAATTACCAAAACAATTTTTCCAGAATAATCAATATCCCGATAATCCACACTATTTTCAAATCCAGTACCTATAATCCAAAATCCATGTTTCTTAAGTTCTTCAATAGTATGATGCAAATTAGTAACCAAGGAAATATCAATATTTTCACTAGCCCCTACGCTTGTTTTTATAACCGTACCATTAACCAATACCCCGCGATCTTTAGGAATAATAATACCATTTACGCCTGCTGCCTCACTAGTACGTATGATAGCCCCAAAATTATGAGGGTCCTCTAAGTGATCAAGAATCACCAAAAAACAATCCTCCTCCTCATAAAATTGATCAACGTTCACATAACTAAAATCCACTACATCTAGAATTATACCTTGATGAACACCGTTTACAAGTTGATCTAATTCATTTTTAGAACAATTAACAACCGGAATTTTCGTTTTTCCAATAATAGAAAGCAATTTTTGATCACGAAATCCCTCAAGCAAATATATTTTTCTAACTTTTTCAACTTTTTTTAAATATTCGCACGCCACATTTCTACCATACACTAACATAAAAAATCTCCTTTTAAAATATAATTCATAATCATACTAACCCTATCTTGCTTAAAAGACAAATCTAAATATCCAATAACTGCTTCTAAAGATGTAGCATGTTTATAAGTAACAATATCACAATTTTTAGGATGAGAATTACTCTTATAATTTCTAGCTCTCCTGATCACACTCATTTCATCCTCTGTAAAAAAATCAAGTTTTATGAGTTCTTTTAAAAAATTAGCTTGTGCCTTCGCACTAACATAAGAAATCGCCATAGTCTGTAATTGATTAACATGAGGAATTTTTTGCTGAATTAAATATCTT
>JAQXIG010000096.1 GCA_029007685.1 bacterium
TTTCTTCTAATATTTGATTAAAATGTGATATTATATTCATAGGAAAAACCTCCGTTATTTTATGTTTATCAAATTTATTATAACAAAGGTTTTTCTTTTTTTATGTCTTACCCCCCAATAATTTTACACTATCCAAATTAACATTTTATTTACAAATTTGCCAAAATGTGGTATAATAGCAACAATTTCAGGTGGTATTAGAAATTAGAAAGAATATGAGGTAGGAATTATGGAGATGTATAGTAAAAAAAATGTAGAATGGTATGATGATGTTGAACATTCTATATATGATTATCAAAAAAAATACACTAAAGATTATAAAAAACTGTATGCAGGAAGGTTTTTTAAGAGAAATATTAGTTATCAAGAAATTGATGATCAAATTGAAAAACTAGCTAATAGATATCATGCCAAGGGAGTAAACCCAACTGAAGTAATTGCAGTTATCTCACCTATGACGCCTGAGGTTCTATCGGCTTTCTATTCAATTAATAAAAATGGAGCGGTTTTCTTTCCTATTGATCCCAGAAATAACGCAACGAGAATTAAAGATTTTTTAAATCTTACAGAAGTAAAGAAAGTCATTGTTTTAGATATGGCTTATGCTAAACTTGATGCTATAATTGATGGTACTAAAATAGATGACGTTATCGTTACTTCTGTTATGGATTCTATGTTCCCACTTTTGGGACTTTCATATCATTATTCTCAAATGCAAAAAACAAAACAATATTATGATGCTATTAGTCATATTGGTTTTGATGATAATGAACAAGTACAGAAACTGTTAGAGAACCTTAAGAAAAAAGCAGAATGGACATCTAATGATAAAGCTTTAATTAAAAATTTAGAAATTTATCAAAAAACAAGGGATATTGCCTTAAAGAATATCTATTATACAAATCCTCCTAAAACAGGCTATATTAACTTTAAAGAGGCAATGAAAGAAGCAAAAAATCTACCTCAATTTGATTCAATATATGATGAAAATATACCTGCTACTTTGACTTTAACTAGTGGTACTACAGGAAAACCTAAAGTAGTTCCTACTATGAATAGAAGTTTTAATGTGAAAGTAAGAGATTATGCTCTAACAACAATGCCGATAGAGCCTGGAGACAGAATATTAGCAATGCCACCATTTATTTTATATGGGGAAACTTTTATGCATATGGCTTATGTGCGTGGTGTTCAAAATGTGATCGTTCCTGATATTACGGCTTATCATTATCCGGATGTTATCAGAAAGGAAAAAATATCTCATGCAGTAGGTGTTCCTTCTCAAGCGTTAACATTGGCTGAAGATAAAAAATTCAATACGAAATCAAATAAATATTTAAAAACGGTTTCTGTTGGTGGTACAAAAATGTTGAAAGAGCATGAAAGAAAAATCAATGAATCCTTAAATAAATTAGGAATTAGTGTAACACAAGGTTATTCTATGTCTGAACTAACACCGTCATCTATGACTAATATGCCAGGTTATATTAGAGAGGGTAGTGTGGGAATCCCTTTAGGAGATACCAAAGCTTTGGTTATAGATAGTAGTACACAAGAAATATTAGGTACTAATCAAGTTGGAACTTTATTAATTCACAGCGAAACTCAATTTACAGGTTATTATAAAAATGAGGCAGATAATAAAAAGGTATTTGTAAAGATAAATGGCATTACTTATGTAAATACTGGAGATAAAGCTTATTATGATGAAGATGGTTATTACTATATTCAAGGTCGTGATAAAGAAATGATAATAAGACCTGATGGTCATAATAATTTTCCATCTGAAATGGAAGAATTGATAGTAGGACATCCTTATGTTGAGGATTGTGCTGTAGTTGGTGTTCCGTATCCAGATTATAATAGTCCTACAGGGGAGTATCCAAAGGCTCATGTCGTTCTGAAAGAAGGATTTAAAGGTAATGAAGGTATCATAGATGAGGAATTAAGAAAATATTGTAGTGAAAATCTTCCTGAGAGAGATATTCCATATTTTTATCAATTTCATGATAAATTACCACTTACACCGGTATTGAAGATTGATAAATTAGCTTTAAGAGAATTAGATAAACAACAATCTTTAGCTAAAGAAAAAATATTGTTAAAATAGTTTGAGTTGAAAACTTAAACTATTTTTGTTTATCAAATTTACTTTTAAAATCATTAATGGTATACTTTCTTTAGAAGAGTACTTGGAGGTTTTTTATGAGTATTGGTTTTACTTTTTCCGCATGTAGTTTTTTTTATATTTTACTACTAACTATAGTTTTCTTTTGTAAAAAAAGATTAAATTCAGTAGAAAATAAAATATATAGTTATTTGATTATAACTAGTTTATGTGGTGTTGTTTTAGCATTGACTTGTTATTTTACGATACTAAATCATAATACGATACCTATAATTAACACGATTGTATCTAAAGCATTACTAATCTACTATTTGGTATATTTAATGATTCTAACTATATACATCTATGTTATTTCCAAAGAAGTCACTTTTGATGTAAGAAATCCAAAGTATAAAAAGATTTTGCATATTTGGTTGCTTATTTCTTTAATGGTTTCTATTTTTGTTATTTGCTTACCGCTAGAGTTTTATAATAAAGGCAATGTAGCTTATTCTTATGGAATAAGTGCTAATTTGGTATATCTATTTTCGGGTTTATGTATATTTATCTGGTTGATACTGATGATTTCAAATTATAAAAATTTAAAAAACAAGAAATATCTTCCTATGTTTGCTTTTATTTTACTTGGTAGTGTAGTCATGATATTACAAAAAATAAATCCAGGATTGTTATTGCTAACTTCTATGGAAGCTTTTATAACATTTGTCATATACTTTACAATCGAAAATCCTGATTTAAAAATGATTAACGAACTAAACCTCGCCAAAGATCAAGCTGAAAAAGCCAATAATGCTAAAAGTGAATTCTTAAGTAACATGTCGCATGAGATTCGTACTCCATTGAATGCTATTGTTGGGTTTAGTCAAGTTTTATTAGAAGATAATATCCCTGATTCTGCCAAAGATGAAGTGAAAGATATTTTGATGGCTAGTGAATCTCTACTAGATATTGTAAATGGAATTTTAGATATTTCTAAAATTGAATCAGGTAAATTAGAAATTGTAAACACTGAATATCGACCACAAAAAATAATGAAAGAATTGGTGGCTTTAACCAAAGCTCGGTTAGGAGAAAAAGATCTTGATTTTAGAGTCAGCATTGATCCTACTATGCCAGAATATTTATATGGTGATTATGTTCGACTTAAGCAAATTATCTTGAACTTATTAACTAATGCTATAAAATATACCAAAGAAGGATATGTTGATTTTAAAGTAAGTACCGTACAACAAGGAGATATCTGCCGCATTATCACATCAGTAGAAGACTCAGGAATCGGAATCGAACAGAGTAAAATTGATAAATTATTCACAAAGTTCGAACGCTTCGATTTAGAAAAAAATATCACTATCGAAGGAACGGGATTAGGACTAGCGATTACAAAAAAATTAGTCGAACTAATGAATGGTAAAATTGTAGTGCAAAGTGTCTACGGAGAAGGAAGTCGTTTTACGGTAGCGATTGATCAAAGAATTGTCTTAAATCCAACCAAAGTAATCGATGCCACCAATGAATTCTTTGTATTCTTCGATGCAATTGGAAAGAAAATTCTATTAGTAGATGATAATAAAGTAAATCTAAAAGTAGCAAGTCGCTTACTAACGGCCTATAATGCCGAGGTAACAGAAGTGTCTAGTGGTTATGAGGCTATTGAAAAAATAAGAAGTGGAAATCATTATGATTTGGTATTGCTAGATGATATGATGCCTAAAATGAGTGGTGTAGAAACCTTAAAAAAGTTAAAAGAAGATTCCAATTACTCTATCCCAACTGTAGCTCTAACAGCCAACGCTATATCTGGAATGAAAGAAAAATATATCGATCAAGGCTTTGATGATTATTTATCCAAACCAATCGATAAAAATGAGTTGAATCGTGTGATTAGAAAATTTTTAGCCAAAAAATAGTTATTATGGTATAATGGAAATAGAAAAGGATGTGAAAATATGAAAGATGTAAATTTATTAATCAATAATGGAGTAAACATTCAAAAAAGCTTAGAACTATTTGGAGACATGGAAACTTATAACGCAACCTTACATGATTTTTTAGCAGAAGTAGAAGGAAAACTAGTAAAAATAAAACAATATAAAGAAATATCTGATATGGCAAATTATGCTACTTTGGTACATTCTTTAAAAAGTGATGCCAAGTATTTTGGATTTGATAAACTAGCAGAACTTTCTTATAATCACGAAATAGAAAGCAAAGCCAATAATATGTATTATGTAACCGATCACTTTGAAGAGCTAATGGAAGAAGCAAATCGTATTGTCAATTTAGTAAAACAATATTTAGGAATTATTCCGAGAACTAATAGTTCTACATCTACTACTGAAACTACTATGAAAGAGAAAAAGATTTTAGTAGTAGATGACTCAACAATCGTACGTAATTTCATCCAAAAGATATTTAGTCACGAATACGAAGTTTTAATCGCGAATGACGGACAAGAAGCATTAGATATTATCCAAACTCACCAAGAATCTATTTATGCTATGTTACTAGATTTAAATATGCCGAATGTAGATGGCTTTCAAGTCTTGGAACATTTTAAAAACAATAATTTGTTTGCTAAAATTCCTGTTTCTATTATTACTGGAGATAGTAGTAAAGAAGCTATTGATAAAGCATTTAAGTATCCAATTGTAGATATGCTTCAAAAACCATTCAATGAAGTGAATATTAAAAGTGTAGTAGAAAAAACAATTTCATATCGAAATTAAAAAAACAAATTCCAACCAAAGGTGCTCTCAAATAGCATCTTTTTTTATAAAAATTCTGATGGTGAATTTGTATACAAAATTGTGAATTAAGATAATAGTAAAATCGCAATCAGTTAGATATTCCATGATTTTTTTGTATTTGTACCTAAAACCAACCTTTTATTCTTACTCATTTTGAATCTTTTTGTTGTCCCTGAATCGCCAATCAAAAGTAGAAGCGACACATGAATAATATGGGAATTTGAATTGAATATGAATAATGATGTGATGTTTAACATCAGTAAGAATTTTGGTAGTAAATATACAACTATGGTATAAGGAGAGTAGTGAAATCTTAGGTAACAAAGATAGAAAATATAATTAAGAAGAAAAATGAGAATATAGAACCACTGTAAAATTGTATTCAAAAAACAATAAGTTCAAAATGATAATAGTAATATGGTGCGATTTATAAAGGAAGATATTAAGGTATCAAAATTTGACCGATAGGGAGATTTTAATGTTATTTTCGAGTTGTTTTCTCTAATGAATACAAAAAAATACCTCGATAGAAAAGCTTAGAGTAATTTTTTGGAAGAGTGACAAAAAGGTAAATTTGAGTTTAGGTAAAAATAAATCTTGACAAAGAAAAAGTGAAAATGTGTTATCCACAGATTCACTTTTTCACTTTAAAAATAAGGAAAACATCTTCAAAATTTAGTATAATTTAATTGACATTAAAAAATCTTACTAAACAAAAAATTGAGAGGTTTTTTTCATGAATAATTATCCTATGAATACGTATGAAGTGAAAAGAGATTTAATGAATTTTTCAAAAAAAATTTCGAAAGGTGTTGGTAAATCTACAACTAAGTTTATGATGGATATGCAATATGGACTAGCAAAAGGTGGAAGTTGCTTGATTTCAAATATTTCAAGAGCACTAGATGAAAAAATAAAACTAAATTATACAATAGGGAGAATATGTGATAATTCATCTAATATATATGAAGAAGAAAAAGCAATCATATGGAATAACTATCTAAGCAAAATAAAAGAAAATATGGATATAGAAAATCCTATAGTATTATTTGATGATAATGAGGAAATAGATTTAACAATATCATATACAAAAGCTACATTACCATATAATAAAAAAGAATATACATTAGTAATAGTATATGGCTTATCAGAAGAAAAACCTA
>JAQXIG010000097.1 GCA_029007685.1 bacterium
TCATTGTACGTTTTGCCATTTTTGATATATTTTGTATTAAATTATAAATTTTCTTTGCTTTTTCAATACTTATACCTGGAATATCTTGAAATAATTTCTCCATTACTTCTGATTTTCCAAAAGTACTAACTTTTATCTTCGGATCAAGTTCTTCTTTTATTAATGGTCTTGCTTCTGTAGTATCTAATGACTTTTCTTCATCAGTATTTTCATCTTCCTCTTCTTCATCAAAATCATCATCTATTTCACCCTTGATAATATTGGCAAATGTTTTAGGATTTTTTGGTTGATGAGTTATAGCCACTCCTGTTATTATTGCTTTGGAAATTTTCTTGTAATCAGGTGATTTTGGGTCATTAGATTTTCTTTCCAAAACCTTGCCTTCTATGCTGTATCCCAAACGTCTTGTCTTACTATCTCTATCAAGAGTTTGTGCAAGTTCCCAAATATCTCTTGCCACTTGAGAAGATGGATATAATTTTGTTTCAATATATAATCCGTCTTTTCTAATTTCTGCTTTGGTAGGCTCTCCAACAATAGTAGCAGGACAAGTTTTTGCTTGATGATGCCAATTGACCAAACCACTCTCTATTAGTGGTTTTATATCAAAACCTTTTGGGTCAAGAAATTCACCATCACTATCTTCGTCTGCAGTTGAAGCGATGCCTCCAAGTAACATAATTTCCTCGCCTGTAGTTTCATCTATTGCCTTAGATATATCCACAGGACACCAAAAACTGAAATTATTTATATCTTGTTTTGACATATATTTATAAAAAATAAGTTCAAGAATTTTTGCATTCTCAAACTTATTATAACTGCTTTGTATAAATATTTTCTTTTAATGCTAAATTTTAATCACCATATTCTTCGTTAAAAGCAGAAGCTGGTATTCGTTTTAACATTTCAGTATAAATTTTACCATATCTTTCATATCCGTCTTCGTATTTTTCTCCTAATTTATCTGCCAGTTGACCTACATTTTTAACTTTATATTTTTTCATGATTTCTTTATAAAAATCTGTAGGATTGTTATCTATAAAATCGTCATCATCAGGACCAGCGCCATTATCATTAATATCATTAATTACAGCAGCCTTCGCTCTTTCATGAATTGGATTACTTACTTCTGAATTACAAATTTCGTTTTTTACAATTGTCTTCATATCTTTTAATTTTAGTTTGTTATTTCTACATTACAAAGTTACTACTTATTTTTGTAATAGCAAAATTTTTTTGAAGAAATTTTTAATTTTTTCTAAAAAAATAGAAAAACAACCAAAATTTCACTATTTTATAAAAAATATTTTATTTCTTTGGGGGTAATTTAAAACAAACAAAATCACGTGTATCATTATTTTCACCCAAATCAACAACTCTATATCCTTTTTCTTTCATTTTTTCTTTATAAATTTCAGCATCTTCATCTTCTGACCAATCAAAAGATTTCCTACTAACTTTTACTTTATTTTGGTTATACAAAACATGATTAAATGCTTCTGCAACTTCCTTTGTAATTCCTACTTCATCAGCATCTTCAGAATACATATAATCTACAAATTTATCAGCATTCTTTTCTACCAAATCTGCTATGTGCATTATTTTATTGTAATTATATTTTTGCATCATCATTTTTCTTGCTGCTTTTCTACCACGATGATATTCCTGACCTACTCTTCCAAGTTTACGATTCTGAGGTGTATCAGCATAGACTGCTTTCTCAATAGAATCATCATACTCTGCTATTCCCTTACGAATAGCAGTTGTTGTATCAAGATTTTCTAACATATCTTCAGTACTTTCATAACCAAAGGACTTCATGATTGTTTCTCTTACTTCTGAATTTCTTTGTTCTAATAATTTATTCATAATTTTTAATTTTAGTTTCTACACTGCTTTTTGAAGAAATTTTTAATTATTCCGTCATTGTTCTTCGTATCCACCCAAAAAAGAATTTTTTATTAGTAGGTTTTTTCTCACAAATAGAAATATAGTATCTAATTTTTTCAATTCTTCGGGCATTTATATAATCTTCATACCTAATGCTATCACGATAAAACTTAATGCTGTCCTGAAGTGATAGCAACGTCATAGCAAGACTATCTTCACGCTCACTATTAACTACCTTAATAGTATCATGAATAACTTGTACACGCTCTATATATACTGTATCAATAGTGCTGTTAGGTGTGTCTTTACATGAACTACAACTTCCTATTGTAAACGATAAGAATAACAATGCTAAAAATGTTGTTAATAGAAATTTCATCGTGTTACAGAATTTAATTTATCCAAAAGATTTTTACTCATTTTTCCTGTCTCTTTCATTTTGAATTGTCTTTCAACCAACTTGATTGATATAGCAACACCCATATTAACAGCAGTGTCATATAAATCATTAGCAACATCTTGATGATTTATTTTATCACCCCAAACATTATTCCAATAATTATTTCTATAACACTGTTTAACTAATTCTTGTAACTTTACATCGCTATCAAGATTTTTCGGAAAGTTGCTTTTCTTTTTATATTGGTCAATTATAGACCAACCTGCCCATTTAGGATTGGCTACACGACTGATACCTTTATAAGTTTCCTCCCCACTATCAGCATCGTCATTTACCCAACCCCCTTCAAATTTACACGTGCGTTTGTATGCAATATCGAAATTAGACATAATCTTAATTTATTACAA
>JAQXIG010000098.1 GCA_029007685.1 bacterium
ATGAAGCGATTCGTCCAACTAGTATTTTAAGAACCCCAGAGTCGATCAAATCATATTTAACACCAGATGAATACAAAGTATATCGTATTATTTATTTTAGGGCTTTGTCTTCATTAATGGCAGATGCGAAAGTAAATCAAACAACCGTAATTTTAGAAAATAATAATTATCAATTCAAAACAACTGGTCAAGTACTAATGTTTGATGGATATTTAAAAACTTATGGCGATTACGAAGCCAGTGAAGATAAAATCCTGCCAGACTTTAAAGAAAAAGAATACCAAGTAATTAAAGTCGAAAAAGATCAACACTTTACACAACCTCCGGCTCGTTACACCGAAGCCAAACTAATCAAAGAAATGGAAGAATTAGGAATAGGTCGTCCTTCTACCTATGCCACTATTATCAGTAACATTAAAGATCGAGGTTATGTGAACATCGAAGATAAAAAATTTATCCCAACCGATATTGGATTTGAAGTAACTGATAAACTTCAAGAATATTTTAGTGATATCATCAATGTAGAATATACAGCCAATATGGAAACAGACCTAGATAAAATTGCCACTAATACGGAAAATAATATAGAAGTCTTAACCGTTTTCTATGACAAATTTGAACCAATCTTAAAAAAAGCTTTTGAGGAAATGGAAAAAGCTCAACCGCAAGAAACTGGAGAAATTTGCCCAGAATGTGGAAATCCTTTAGTTATTCGTAAAGGAAGATATGGTGAGTTTACTGCCTGCAGCAATTATCCAGAATGCAAATATATCAAAAAAGAAATCAAAGAAATAAAAGAAATAGCTTCTTGTCCGAAGTGTCAAGAGGGGATGATAATTGAACGAACCACGAAAAAAGGAAAAATCTTCTATGGCTGTAGCAACTACCCAAAATGTAAATTTGCTTTATGGGATAAACCAATTGCAGAAATGTGTCCAGAATGTGGCGAAATATTAACTGAAAAAGGGAAAAAAATAAAATGTAGCAATAAAGATTGCTCGTATGAAAAGTAGATCATTAAACTCGTAGGAGTACTAGAATTTTTTAAATATTTTTCAGACTGGAAAATTTATAAAAATAAATATTAGATTTTTAAAATTCCAAAAAGATATGGATGATTTATAACTAACACTGCTTAATGTATAGAAATGGAAAGGGAAAAACCTTTCTTTTTCTTTTTAATTATGTTATATTGAAAATACAAGGTGGGTGGCTAACATGAGTAGAACATACAAACTAATCGCAAGTAGAAAAGAGTACTATCACTTTCATGATGAGCAAGTACTCGAATTAGGAGAACCTATTACCAAATTAAGTGACATGGATTATCTAACTTGTCGCTATCCCAATCAAGAATATTTACTCTCACTCTTAACAAACGACGGTGAAATTTCAGGAAAAAATCACTTATCCATTCAGTACCTAAAAAATAAAAGAGTCTACTATCTAAATCCCTTATTTGATCAACCTCAAATGTTAGATATCATTCCCCAATTAAAAGAAGAAAAAAATCAGATGGCTTACCAAAAAATACTAACCATACCTCGTAATCACCCTTTTTTTCAAGAAAAGTTAGCAGAATTTTATGCCTATATTAACACCTCGCCCGAATACTTTTTTGAAACTATTTATCAAAAATATATTCCCAAAAACTTAGAGCACTTAGTTATGTTATATCACGAAAATAAAGGCAAAACCTTTGACGCTCTAGAAGATGAATACAATTATCATACTATCAAAAGGAATCTAGAATTAGAATTTAGTCGTTATCAAACCTTTCGACAATATCTCATTGTGACCAATCAAATTCTCAAAACTCGACCACTAACAATTCTAAAAACAAACTCATTAGAACTTGATACCTCAGAAGCAGAAGATTATGATTATGAAGAATTCTTAACGGAAGAAGAAATAATGCGATCAGTAGCCGAAGGAGATGATGTCTATGTCATGCAAAAACGACTTAATAAATAACTACCTAACCCAATATTTAACTTACCTAGAAGTCCAAAAAAATTATTCCTCATACACGATCACTAATTATCAAGAAGATATTCAGTTTTTATTAAAGTTTTGTAGGAATAAAGAAATTAAATTTTTAGAAATTACATATCCTCAAGCCAAAGAATATCTAATTTATCTATATGAACATGAAAAAGAAAAAGCAACTACCGTCTCTCGAAAAATCAGTTCTATTCGTAGCTTTTTTCACTATTTAAACTCACAGAATATTACAACTAATAGTGCTTTTGATTTGCTAAAACTTCCAAAAAAAGAAAAGAAGTTGCCTAGATATTTAGAATACAACGAATTATTATCATTGTTTGAAGTTCCGGATATCAACACTCCGTTAGGAGCTCGGGATCGTTTGATTTTAGAACTACTATATGCAA
>JAQXIG010000099.1 GCA_029007685.1 bacterium
ATTTCTAAAACAAAACACTTCTATTTAGCAGAAATCGTAAAAGAAGCAGTTATTCTATAACTCTTAGGTGAAGGAGGAAATAATTTATGTTACAACAAGAAAGCCGTTTAAAAGTTGCTGACAACTCTGGCGCAAAAGAATTATTGGTAATTCGCGTACTAGGCGGAAGCAAAGTAAAAACAGGAAATATCGGTGACATAGTTGTTGGTACAGTAAAAAATGCCACACCTAATGGAACTGTGAAAAAAGGAAAAGTTGTAAAAGCTGTAATTGTTAGAAGTAAACAAGGTGTTCGCCGTGATGACGGAAGTTACATCAAATTCGACGACAATGCATGCGTAATCATTAAAGATGATAAGAGTCCAGTTGGAACTCGTATCTTTGGACCAGTGGCACGTGAACTTCGTGACAAAGATTTCATGAAAATAGTATCTTTAGCGAAAGAAGTGCTATAAAGGAGGATATTATGAAACTTAAAGAAGGAGACAAAGTAAGAGTAATAGCCGGATCTAGTAAAGGTATTGAAGGGAAAATCATAAAAATCCTTCGAAATGAAAATAAAGTGATCGTTGAAGGTGCTCATATCGTAAAAAAACATAAAAAAGGAAATGGACAAGAAACCGGAGGAATCCTTGAGGTAGAAGCTCCTATCCATGCTTCAAACGTTATGTTGATCGATCCTAAAAGCAAAAAACCTACTAGAGTTGGTTATAAAATTGATGAAAAGTCAAATAAAAAAATTAGAATCTCAAAAAAATCAAATGAGAAGATTGATTAGTTGGAAGGAGGGTAATATATGAACCGCCTAAAAGAAAAATATCTAAACGAAATAGTTCCAAGCTTAAAAGAAAAACATAATTATAAGTCAATTATGGAAGTACCTAAATTAGAGAAAATTGTAATTAATATTGGTGTTGGTGATGCAACTACCAATTCAAAATTAATCGAAGCTGCTGTAAAAGATCTTGAACAAATTTCTGGACAAAAACCAGTTGTAACAAGAGCAAAAAAATCAATAGCCGGATTTAAAGTAAGAGAGGGTCAAGCAATTGGATGTAAAGTAACCTTACGTGGAGAAAACATGTATAACTTTATGGATAAATTAGTTTCGATCGCACTTCCTCGTGTTCGTGATTTTAGAGGAGTCTCTCCTAAAGCATTCGATGGTAGAGGAAATTATACCTTAGGAATCAAAGAACAATTAATTTTCTCTGAAATTGATTATGATAATATCGCAAAAGTTCGTGGTATGGATATCGTATTCGTAACGACTGCGAAAACTAATGAAGAAGCGTTTGACTTATTAAATGAACTTGGAATTCCTTTTAGAAAGTAATTGGAGGATATTATGGCAAAGAAAAGTATGAAAATAAAAGCTAGTAGAAAGCAAAAATTCAAAGTACGTGAATATACTCGTTGTGAAAAATGCGGAAGACCTCATGCTGTAATGAGTAGATTTGGTATTTGTCGTATTTGTTTTAGAGAATTAGCTAACCAAGGTAAAATACCAGGTGTTAAAAAATCAAGCTGGTAGGAAGGAGGATTTATTATGGCTGTAGTAACAGATACAATAGCAGACATGTTAACCCGTATTCGTAATGCTAACAGCATGCGTTATACAGAAGTGAAAGTACCTGCTTCTAATCTAAAATTAGAACTTGCTAGAATTTTAAAAGAAGAAGGATTTATTAAAGATTACAAAGTGTTAGATGAAAATGTTCAAGGAATGATCGTATTAACACTTAAATATGGACAAAATAAAGAAAGAGTAATTACTGGACTTAAGAGAATTTCAAAACCAGGACTTAGAGTATATGCAAAAGCAGAAGAAGTACCTAAAGTATTAAATGGTCTAGGTATCGCAATTATTTCGACATCTAAAGGAGTAATGACCGATAAACAAGCTCGTAAACAAAATTTAGGTGGAGAAGTATTAGCTTATATTTGGTAAAAACATGATATAAGGAGGTGCAAGTATGAGCCGTATTGGTAATAGAAAAATTTTAGTACCTGAAGGTACAACTGTTACAGTAGAAAATAATACTGTTAATGTAAAAGGGCCTAAAGGAGAATTGTCATTAGAACTAGTAAAAAACATTACCATTGAACAAGCAGAAAATGAATTAAAAGTGTTAAGAGCTAATGATGAAAAAAATACGAAAGCAATGCATGGAACAATCAATGCTAACATCAAAAATATGATTGAGGGTGTTACAAACGGGTTCCAAAAAAGTTTAGAAATTATTGGTGTAGGATATCGTTTTAATGTAAATGGAAATACACTAGTAATTAATGCTGGATATTCTCATCCGGTAGAAATGAAAGTTCCAACAGGGCTTACGGTAGAATCAGTTTCCAACACCGAAATATGTGTAAAAGGAATTGATAAAGTTTTAGTTGGAGAATTTGCAGCAAACATTCGTAAAGTAAGAAAACCTGAACCTTATAAAGGAAAAGGAATTCGTTATAAAGATGAACATGTTCGTCGTAAGGAAGGAAAGAAAGCTGCTTAATATAAATAAGTAGAAGGGAGAAATTACTTATGATTAATAAAGTATCTCGTAATGAAATGCGCAAAATTAGACATAGAAGAGTAAGAAGCAAGATCGTAGGAACACCTGAAATCCCTAGATTATGCGTATATCGCTCAAATAAAAATATCAGTGCGCAAATTATCGATGATGAAAATGCCGTTACTTTAGCGAGTGCATCTTCAACTGCATTAAAGTTAGCAAACGGTGGAAATATCGAAGCAGCTACGAAAGTGGGAGAAGCCATAGCTGAAGCTTGTAAAAAAGCTGGTATCACTAAAGTAGTATTTGATAGAGGTGGATATCTTTATCATGGGCGTGTAGCCGCCTTAGCAGAGGCTGCGCGTAATAAAGGATTAGAATTCTAGGAAGGATGGGTATTTATGCAAAATAGAAATAATGACCCAAAACAGAAGCTATTAGAAGAATTAGTGATTGAAGTAAAATCCGTTGTGAAAGTAAACAAAGGTGGACGTCAAAGAAGAGTCTCGGCTTGTGTTGTAGTTGGGGATAGAAAAGGTCAAGTTGGATTAGGTATCGGAAAAGCAAACGAAGTACCTGATGCAATTAAAAAAGCAATTCAAGCTGCCAATAAAAATCTAGTTAGAATTCCTTTAGTAGATGGAAGAACAATTCAACACGAAGTAATCGGAAGAAACGGAGCTGCCAAAGTACTCCTAAAACCTGCATCTGCTGGTACTGGAGTAATTGCCGGAGGAGCTGTTCGTGCTGTATTAGAGCTTGCTGGTGTTCATGACATCTTATCAAAATCACTTGGATCACGTACTAAACTAAACATGGCTACTGCTACAATCAATGCTTTAAAATCTGTAAAATCAGTAAGCGAAGTTGCCAAACTCAGAGGAAAAACAGAAGAGGAGATTTTAGGATAATGAAGTTACATGAATTAAAGAAAAATCCAGGAGCAACTCATTCTAAAAAAATCTTAGGACGTGGAGCTGGATCAGGTTTAGGAAAAACAAGTGGAAAAGGTCAAAAAGGACAAAAAGCCCGTAGTGGTGGAGGAAAAGGTGCTGTTTTCGAAGGAGGACAATTACCTTTATACAGACGTTTACCAAAACGCGGGTTTAGTAATGCTAAATTTAAAACTGTATATGCAGTAATCAATTTAGATGATTTAAATAGATTTGAAAATGGAACAGTAGTTACACCTGCTTTATTAAAAGAAGTAGGAATCATCAAAAAAAGTTTAGATGGAATAAAAGTACTTGGGGAAGGTACATTAGAGAAGAAATTGACGATTCAAGCCAACAAATTCTCTAATAGTGCATTAGAAAAAATTGAAAAGAGTGGAAGTAAAGCTGAGGTGATCTAATATGTTTCAAACCTTGAAACAATTATTTGCACCAACCAATAAGGATTTAAGAAAAAGAATAGGCTTTACGTTGGTTGCATTAATGATCTTTGTAATTGGAACTTTTATTAGAGTTCCAGGTACTCAAGATATTAGTGGAAATTTAGGTTTCCTAGAATTAATGAATGCGATGGGTGGAGGTTCCTTAAAACGATTCTCAATTTTCGCTTTAGGGGTAATGCCTTACATTACAGCATCTATCATTATGCAATTACTACAATTAGACATAATTCCTTACTTTAGTGAATTGAATAAAGAAGGACCAACCGGAAGGCAAAAGATAAATCAAATTACTAGATATATGGGAATTATCTTTGCCTTCATTGAAGGTTTTGCCTTTTCATTTGCCTTCTTAGGTAAAAATGTGGGTCCGATTGAATATCTATATATTGCCACTGTCTTAACATCTGGTACTGCCTTCACTTTATGGTTAGGGGATCAGATTACTAAAAAAGGAATTGGAAATGGAATGAGCCTAATTATTATGGCCGGTATCATTTCTAGCTTACCAACCATGTTTATTTCTGCATTTAACGGACTTATCTTAGAATCAGAATTAGCATTATGGTTAGGAATCTTATTATTTATTCTATTTATTATTGTATATTTCTTAATCATTATTGGTGTAATTTGGGTTCAGGAAGCAGATCGTAAAATTCCAATCCAATATGCTAATAAATCAACTAGTGCTTATGGAAATTCACAAAGCTATATGCCAATTAAGATTAATTCAGCTGGCGTAGTACCAGTAATTTTCGCATCTAGCTTCTTAGCAATTCCAACCACAATTGCCCAATTCACGGGAAAGGAAGGATTTATCAATTTCTGTAATTCTTATCTTTCTTATACTACTCCTGTCGGATTCATTCTGTATGTAGCATTAATTTTCTTCTTTGGATATTTCTATACCTTTATCCAAATCAAACCAGAAGAATTATCAAAAAATCTACAACAAAATGGTGGATATATTCCAGGAGTAAGACCAGGAAAAGAAACCGAAAATTATGTATCAGATATTTTATCCAAATTAACCGTAGTGGGTTCTATTTTCCTAGTAATCATCGCTATTCTACCAATTGCCTTCACTGCATTAATTAACTTATCCGATAAAATAAGTTTAGCAAGCGAAGTAACCATTGGTGGAACCGGATTATTAATTGTGGTAGGGGTAGCATTAGAAACCTATAAACAACTAGAAGGAAGTTTAGTAACCAGAAGCTATAAAAAGAGTTATAGGAGAAAATAATGAATATTATTTTACTTGCCCCACCTGCTGCAGGAAAGGGAACTCAATCTGAGTTATTAATAAAGAAATATCAATTAAATCAAATTTCAACTGGTGATCTTTTACGAAAGATTGCCAGTAACGATAGCAAACTAGGAAATACCATAAAAAAGACGCTTGCTAGTGGTGAACTAGTAAATAACAATTTAGTATTCCAAGTACTAGAAGAGTATATGGATAAAAATACATCTGAAAATGGTTATGTATTTGATGGATTTCCTAGAGATACTCTTCAAGCCGAAAAATTAGATGACATACTAGAAAACATGAATCAAAAAATAGACTATGTTTTCTATCTCAATGTCTCTAAAGAGATTCTTTTAAAAAGAATAACTGGAAGAAGACTATGTAAAAGTTGCGGAAAAGTCTACAATATCAATATTGACTTACTAAAACCAAAAATGAATTCTATTTGTGATAATTGTGGTCAAGAATTGTATAGAAGAGAGGATGATAACGAATCATCATTCGAAACAAGATATCAAAACTATAAAATTCAAACCCAACCACTGATCGATTATTATCAAAATAAAAATATCCTCTATGAAATTGATAGTAGTCTAGAAAAAGAAGAAGTTTTCAAACAGATTGAATCATTCATAGAAAAGAGATGATAAAATGATTACCATCAAAAGTAATCGGGAAATAGAATTGATGAAAATTGCAGGAAATATCGTGTATCGCACTCACGAATATTTAAAGCCATTCCTAAAAGAAGGAATCACTACTAAAGAGTTGGATCGTTTAGCAGAAACATTTATAAGAAGTCAAGATGCAATTCCTTCTTTTAAGGGATACGGTGGTTTTCCTGGAAGTATCTGTACTAGTATTAATAATCAAGTAGTACATGGAATTCCTGGGAATAGAAAATTAAAAAATGGTGATATTATTTCGATCGATATTGGTGCTTGTTATAGAGGATTTCATGGTGACTCTGCTTGGACTCATCCAATTGGAAAAATTGATGAAGATAAAAAGTATTTACTAAAACACACAGAACAAGCATTATATGAAGGAATCAAACAAGTTAGACCAGGAGCTAGAGTTGGCGATATTGGCGCAGCCATCGAAGCTTATGCCAACAAATATCAGCTTGGCGTAGTGAAAGAATTAGTTGGTCATGGGATTGGAACCAATGTTCATGAAGACCCAGAAGTTCCTAATTATGGTCAAAAAGGAACCGGCCCATTATTAAAAGAAGGAATGGTAATCGCAATCGAACCAATGCTAAATTTAGGTTCGCCAGACGTTTATATCTTAGACGACAACTGGACGATCGAAACCGATGATGAAAGTCCATCTGCCCACTTTGAACACACCGTAGCTGTTACCAAAGATGGTTATAAAATTTTAACAGGAGAGTGATAAAATGGCTAAAGATGATGTTATTGAAGTAGAAGGAAAAGTACTGGAAATCATACCAGGAGGAAAATTTAAAGTTGAATTAGAAAATGGTCATATTGTAGAAGCCCACGTTTCTGGTAAAATCCGAATGAATTACATTCGCATCTTACCAGGTGATACCGTAACATTAGAAATTTCGCCATATGATCCAACACGTGGGCGTATAACCTATAGAAAGTAGGAGGAAAGTTATGAAAGTAAAAGCTTCAGTTAAACCAATCTGTGCAAAATGTAGAGTAATCAGAAGAAAAGGTAAAGTTATGATTATTTGTACAAATCCAAAGCACAAACAAAAACAAGGATAATAAATAGGAGGTGTATTTATGGCACGTATTAAAGGAATTGATTTACCAAATGATAAGCATGTATCAATCGCATTAACAGCTATCTATGGTATTGGAAGAAACTTAGCTCTTACTATTTGTAAAGATGCTAAAGTTGATCCAACAAAAAAGGCAAGAGACTTAGATCAAGATGAGCAAACAAGACTTCGTGATGAAGTAAATAAGTATTTAACTGAAGGAGACCTTCGTCGTGAAGTTAATATGATCATCAAGACAAAAATGGAAATTAATTCATATCAAGGAACTCGTCATAAAAGAGGATTACCAGTAAGAGGACAAAGAACAAATAGAAATGCACGTACTCGTAAAGGTAAACCAAAAACAATAGCTAATAAAAAGAAATAA
>JAQXIG010000100.1 GCA_029007685.1 bacterium
CACAATAACTATCCGATTATTGGGATGGACGGTCTATGTAAAGGACTAATTCGCATTACCGAAATCACAGAAAAAAGAAGAAAAAAAGTCATTTTAGTCGATCATAACGAATTCGAACAAAGTGCGGAAGGATTAGATGAAGCTGAAATCATCGAAGTAATTGATCATCATAAGGTAGGAAACATCTCCACCACCAATCCAATTAATTTTCGTATCATGACGGTAGGGTGTACCAATACGATCATCTATACCTTATATCAAGAGAATAATATCAAAATACCACGAGAAATGGCCGGATTAATGCTATCAGGAATTTTATCGGATACTCTATCTTTAACCAGCCCAACCACTACCCAAATGGATCGTTTCGTGGTAGAAGAACTAGCAACTATGCTGAATATGGACTATCAAGCTTATGCTTTAGAAATGTTTAAGTCCGGAACCAGTTTAGAAGGTAAAAGTATTGAACAAATTGTTTGTAGTGACCTTAAAAGTTTTCAAATAGATGATGAAAAATTTGCAGTAAGTCAAGTATTTACCTTAAACTATGAAGAAATCTTAAAGAACAAAGATGATTATATCCAGTTTATTGAACAACAAGCATTAGATAAAGACTATCAATTAATTGTGGTACTAGTAACGGATATCATCAAAAATGGAAGTTATATTTTCTATACTAGAAAAGATCAAGAACTTTTGGAAATTGCTTTCAATAACGAAAAATTAAGACAAGGTAGTTACTTAGATGGTTGTGTTTCTAGAAAAAAACAAGCCGTACCAGCAATTTTAGAAGTATTGAAAAAGTAAGAAGAAAAAGGAGAAGTTATGAGAAATGTTGTGTTAATGATTAAAGGTTTCATAATGGGAATTGCCAATATCATTCCAGGTGTCAGTGGCGGAACTTTGGCTTTAACCTTAGGAATCTATGAAGATTTCATCGGCGCAATTAGCCATTTTTTCAGTAGAATAAAAGAAAATATTAAGTTCTTATTACCAATTGCCATTGGAATTGGCTTATCGATTATAACCATGAGTAATATAATCACTGCAAGTTTTGACCACTTTCCAATTCCAACTACCTTATTTTTTATGGGGTTAGTCATTGGTGGGATCCCTATGCTTTATAACAAAGTAAAAGAAAGTCGAGAAGAAAAACAAATATCCAGTTATATCATTGCTTTACTTACTTTTAGTTTGGTCATGATACTAGCATTATCAGAACAAATATTTGGAAGCAGACTAGGGGAGGTCAATTTGAGTAACTTAAATACTCTTGGCTATGTAACATTGTTTATAATAGGAGTAATTACTGCAGCTACCATGGTGATTCCAGGAGTCAGTGGATCTTTAGTATTAATGCTGCTTGGCTATTATTTGCCAATTATTAATGTAATCAAAGAACTTACCAAGTTCCAAAACATAGCTTCAAATATGTTAATAACAGGCATATTTGGAGTGGGAGTATTAGTAGGAATTGTATTAATTTCAAAGTTAATCGAATATCTATTAAACAAATACGAAAAAAAGACATACTTTGGAGTATTGGGGTTTATTATTGCCAGTATTGTAGCTATTCCTATATCAGTATTCAATAAAGTTGGAAATATAACCTTTGAGATACCACAAGTATTAATTGGAGTTATATTCTTAGTTTTTGGAGTATTTGTAGGTTATAAGTTAGGAGAAAAATAATATGGACATAGGAGTTATTTTATTAGCCATTATTCAAGGAATTGCCGAGTTTTTACCTATTTCTTCGAGTGCACATTTAATTATATTTAGAGATTTATTTGGAATTGGATCCGGAGCTATTACCGAAGAATTTGCTTTAGCTTTTGATATTGCGCTTCACTTTGGAACCTTACTAGCCATTGCTATTTATTTTTTTAACGATTTCTGGCATATGATAATTCAAGGTATTACGAAAGGACCAAAAAATGATGAAGGAAAAATTTTTTGGTATATCATAGTAGCTACCATTCCTGCGGCTATTGTTGGAATTTTATTAGAAGATATCATCGAAAATTTAATTCGCAGTAACTATATTTTAATAGCTTGCACCTTAATTATAATGGGAATTATCATTTATCTGACTGATCACTTTTTCAAACAAACCAAAAGCATCAAACACATGAGTTTGAAAGACGCTATTCTAATCGGATGTAGTCAAGTATTCGCACTCATTCCAGGTTTTTCTCGAAGTGGAACTACAATTGCTGCAGCTAGATGTCTAAAGTTAGATCGTGAAAATGCTGCTAAATTCTCTTTTTATTTATCTGCACCAGTTGTGTGTGGAGCAGTAGTATTAAGTATTTTCAAAAAAACAACCATTGCCGCCATTGAAGCAAATCTCACAGTCTTCATTATCGGTGTATTAGTGGCTTTCATCTCGGGATTACTTTGTATTGAATTTTTATTAAAATATATCAAAAAACACGATTTTAAAGTGTTTATGTGGTACCGAATTTTATTAGGAATTATTGTAATTGTATATACAGTAGTTAGATAGGAGAAAGATATGAATGGACTATTATTAACGCTAGGATTGGGACTATTTATCATAGTAGGAGCTATGATTGTGTTTATCACAAAAAATAATGAACGCTTTATTAGTTTTTCGATTGCCTCTGCATTTGGTGTAATGAGTGCTCTCATTGGGATTGATCTAGTACCATCAGCCCTAGAAACAGGACAAAATTTATCAGAGTCTATCTTTTATATGATGATAGGTTTAACAGCTGGGTTCCTGATTTTAAAAATACTAGATCATTTTATACCAGATCATGAGGATGACCACAAAACAGAAGAAGACGATGATAAAAACCTAAAACATATTGGATTAGTTTCTAGTATTGCATTAGTCATGCATAACATTGTAGAAGGAATGGCAATTTATAGTTTGTTTATCAACGATTGGAAATGTGGATTAATAGCCAGTTTAGGAGTAGGACTTCACAATATTCCGTTAGGCATGGTAATCGCTTCCACGTTTTATCAATCAAACAAAAATAAAAAGAAAACCAGCTTTATTATTGTAGGAATTTCTCTTTCTACCTTCATCGGTGGTTTAATTATATATTTATTCCAATCACATGAAATAATGGAAATGATCGAATTAGTTTCATTACCGGTGACTATTGGTATGTTGCTCTACATTTCACTAATGGAGTTGCTACCAAAAATTATTCATAGCAAATATCACAAAAGCAATATCATTGGCATTTTACTAGGAATTTCTCTTCTTTTACTCACATTATTTATTCCACATCATCATCATTAAAAAAACAAAAAACCGTTAGAAAATAACGGTTTTTAATATTCTAGCAGTATTGGCAAAATTAAGTTTAGCGACTTCTTTTAATTTATCTTTCCCATATTTTTCAACAATTTCTTCTCCAATTTTGTCAACCTGAGGACCAGCACCTTTTGGAAGAGGAACATGCAAAGAATCTGCCAGTTTATCAAATTCTTTAATAAAAAGATACCTACTAATAATGCTACTACAAGCGACTGCTAAATTTTTATCCTCGGCTTTCGTCATGAAAGTAATTCCATGCTGAATCCCCATAGCTTCCTTAATATAATCATAATATCGTTTTTCTTTAGCAAACTCATCCACTACGATATAGTCATAGGAATCTTTTACTTCTTGCACTAGTTCAAACAAGACTTTATTATGCATAATGGCCTTAATCTTATTCATATTATGATCTTGAGCGTGTTTTTCATTATATTCAGAATTATTCAAAATAATACTTTTATACTGAATACGTTTCGCAATTTGTGGAGCAATTTTTAAAATCGTATCATCATTAATTTTTTTGGAATCTCGAATCCCTAAATTTTCCAAAAAAACAATATCTTCCTTTTTCACAAAACTAGCCGTAACTACAATGGGACCAAAATAATCACCAGTTCCTACCTCATCTGAGCCAATAGAAGAGCAATCATAATACTTACGATCGCTATCTTTGGTAGTAGACGTTACAGATTGTCCATCCATTTCTTTCCACATTGCTGCATCCACATCTGCCGATACACCTTGAAACATTACTTTACCAGACGTATACATCGTAATAACGGTATCCATATCTTCCGCTTGAAAAACAACATACGGAATTTCCTTATCACGTTTTTTATCTTTATAATACTCCATCATCTTTTCCTTTGTCTTATCACTAACTTGAATAACCACATTCATTTTATCACCTTTTTCTAATATATAATTTATTATACAGAATTTATCTAATTTTTACAATCTATAGACAACTTGGGTTTCATTATTTTTTTTAATGCTATTTATCATGATCTTGAAACACATATATTGAGGCAAAATAATTCATGGTTTCGCATCAATACCATCTAAAATAAAGGTATCAACAGGTAATAAAATTTTACCAAAACTCAAAATAGATAAAGTGAGAAATCATCATCAAATATCAGGTTATATTCAAAAAAAGAACAATTTTAAATAAGAAACAGACAATCACTAATATCTATATTTTTTTCACTTTAACTGGAAATTTTTATAAAATAAAGTTATAATGAATATAATAGGAAAGGGTGAAGTATATGAATATAACAAATATTATGGATGTTGTAATTGTTTTTTTGATCTTAATCTTTGGATTGACTGGTTATCATCGTGGTGTATTCAAACAGTTGGTCACAACCGTAGGGTTTGTGCTAGTAGTAGTAATTGCTTTTTACTTAAAAAATCCGATTGCCGAATTTTTAAGCTTACATCTACCATTTTTCAAATTTGGTGGCATGTTTTCTAATATCACTAGCTTAAATATTATTCTTTATCAAATAATTTCTTTTATTTTGGTAATCATAGTTTTAGAAGCAGTGCTAAATGTATTAATAAAAGTAAGTGGCATTATCGAAAAAATATTAAAATTCACAATCGTCTTAGGTCTTCCCTCTAAAATACTCGGGTTTATCGTTGGCTTAATGGAGGGCTTTGTGATTACTTTTTTATTACTATTCTTCCTAAAACAACCAGCTTTCAACTTAGAATTATTTAACGGTAGTAAATTAACCAATAAAATTTTAAATTCAACGCCAATATTATCCCAGATTGCAAGCAGTTTCACCAACACCATAAATGACATTTATGCCTTAGGAGAACACTATAATAATACTGATAATTCAAATGAATTTAACAAAGAAGCAATAGATGTGATGCTAAAACATAAAATTATTACTACTAGTTATGTGGAAAAATTAGTAGAAGCCGAAAAAATAGAAATTTCGGGCATTGACGAAATAATAAATAAATATAAATAAAGGAGAGAACTTATGATAAAAGAAATAAAAAACGAAAATTTTGATACTGAAATAAAAGATGAATTAGTATTAGTAGATTTTTACGCTTCATGGTGTGGACCTTGTAAAATGATGCATCCCGTAATCGCTCAACTGGCAGAAATCAATCCCCATCTAAAAATTTTAAAAGTAAATGTAGACGAAAGAGAAGATATCGCAAGAGATTATGGAATTATGACCATCCCAACCTTAATTCTTTTCAAAAATAATGAAATCAAAGAAAAAAACATTGGATTTACTCCCAGAAATGTATTAGAAAAATGGATAGAAAACCATAAAGACAATTAACTAACCCTAATTGTCTTTTTTTATTTATAAGGAATTTTCTCCTTATAAAGAACATAAAAGGAGTGGGCAAATGCTCACTCCAAAAATAATTCATATATTATGAATTTTAAATTAATATAAATAATTATTTTTTATATTTGTGAT
>JAQXIG010000101.1 GCA_029007685.1 bacterium
TTGTGATATTTGAGTTCCTTCTATTTGCGTTGATTTTAAACTTTCACTTAAAATAATAGAATCAAGAAAAAAACGTGAATCAAACTCAATATTTTTCAAGTATGATTTATATTCTCCATATTTTTCATTAGCTTCTGAAATCAATTTTAGCAATTCTTTATCTATATTATACTCAATTGGTAATTCTTTTACTTTAAACGGTTCCATTTTCATCACCTAATTAAATACTAACATATCTAACTATAAAAGTAAATAAAAATGCACAATATTTTAAAGATGTTGTGCATTTTTGTATTTTTTTGACATTTTTTGCACAATTTGAGTGCATTTATATAAAGTTCGAATAGTTCGAACAGATTCGTCAATGGTGCCAGTAAGGAGCAGGTCTAACAACTCCTAGGCTAAAAGATGATAGTAAGTAATAAACTTACTAACTGAATTAATTATATCAAAATCTACAATTGATATCAATACACTTAAAAATAAAATGAAAAAGACCTAGGGCTTCAAAAGTTTCCTAGGCACATCTCGATATATAATATACACTAGTTATTGCGAAAATGCAATACTTTTTGAATATAATATTTACGAAATATTTTACATATGTCTACTAGAAGACATTTCATTATTTTTACCATAATAATTTTCTATATCATTTTTTAATTGAGATGCTTCAGATAAAGAAACTTCCTTTTTAGCAACTCTTTCTCTTAATGTAGTTAGTGCAACTTGTTTATCAATTTCTAATTCCTCTGCTGTTTTGTCTCTACCTATCAAATGTGATTCACTAGCATTAGAAGATAATACTCCACCAGTAATAACCATTTTATCAGTATCAACTCCTAGCTGATATCTTAATCTCATTCCAGTTGTTTTAGAAGATTCAAGTTGTTCTTGTTGTAATTTTTCTTCTTTAGATAATCTATCAAATTCCAATTTGAATTTTTCTGCCTCACTTCTAATTTGAGATATTTGATCATTAACAGTTATAATAGTTTGTTCCATTGTTTCAGATGATAACACACCTTCTCCTGATAACCATTTTTGTACATAGGCTTCTAATTTTGCTTCCTTTTCATTTGCTTGTTCTAAAAGTTCACAACACTTATTCCAGTATTCATATTTATTCATAAAATATCATCTCCTCATCTTCTTCAATTATATCACATTCACTTAATAATCAATAGTTTTATATATTAAATTTACATTTTACAATTCAAACTCATCATCTTTTCTTCTTTCTTTTTTAGTACTTACTTTCTCTTGAACAATAGTTTTCATATTAATCTTATTATAATCTTTATCATCCAAAATATCATTATTATACAAATCATCAACTATCTCTTTATAAACATCTTGATTTTTATTACTAAATAAACCACATACCTTATTTCTAAAATAATTTACTAGTTTACTAAATTTTTCTCTCCATTGGCTTAACTTATCTTCTAAAGAAAAAATATCTTTTTCTAATTTCTTTATCTTTTCATTTGAATTATTTAATAAAGTATTTTTATCATCCAATTCTTTACTTAACTCTTTATTTTCTTTCCTTAATTCATAGATTGTATTAAAATTATCATTTAAATCTTTTTTTATATCACTTAATGATACTGAATAAGTAGTTAATGATTTAACCTCTTTATTATTAGATTCAATATTATTAATATAATTTAAAATTTTCTCTTTATTATCATTTGATAAAAGTAGATTATTTTTATTTAAAGGTTGTTGTTTAAGATTATTTATTAATACTTTAATCTCATTTGATTCTTGAGTTATCACATCAGTTTTATCATTTACTTTTTTAATCTTCTTTTGTTGATTATTATAATTCTTTTGAAAAATATCATAATCTTTCATTTGACTAACACGATAATCTTGATTTCTACCTTGTTCTTTTTCTTTTAATTCCATATTAAGATTATAAACTCTATTAAATTCTTTGATACAACTTTCTCTTAATTCTTTTTGAATATCTTTTAATGATTCCACATTAAATACATCAGACTTACCAACTTGTCTATTCATACCAGTTTTACAATTTTCTTTAAATGGTACACCTACAATGTGTAAATGTGGAGAAGATTCATCAAAATGAATTGTAGCATTTGCTACCTTAAATGATGGGATAAGTTTTTCTAAATCAATCACTTGTTTTTCAAACACACTTACCATTTTATATTTTTCTTCCATTGTTTTATCAGACCAATAATACATATTACCAAGTTCAATAATAATCTCAACGGCTAAATCGTGTTTATTATCATTTGCTATTTTAGAAAAGTAATCATTTATTTTTCTATCATCACGAGTTTGCTTATTATTGTAATTAATTCTAGATTCTTCAAACAATTCTAAATATAATTTTTTTGTATCATTAACTAGATTAT
>JAQXIG010000102.1 GCA_029007685.1 bacterium
CTTCAATTATACTATAGCTCTCAATAATCTCCTCTATATTCTTTGCCAGTTCAGGTTGCGCTCTATATGAAAATGTATTTTGACCACTTCCCTTTTTCATAGACAGCTTTAAATACACAATAGATTTTTTATCGGTTTCTAAAATAATCTCAGTAGCACCCGTTAGACTCTCACATGTAAAGGTACTAGCTTCTTTTCCATATGCTTCTGCTGGTTTGCTAGGATGAACGGTTTCTCTAGTATCAATTGCTAGAAATCTAGTTTTATAGACTCTGCCAGTAATATCTTTGAAATTAGCAGTATCACCATCCACACATTTTTCTAACGTCACTTTTTTGGTCCTAGTGGTATCAATAGCATACTCTTCGGCTAATACTGATATTGGAAAGAACATTATACTACTGATCATTATATATATTAATATTAATTTTTTCATTTTACTTCTCCTATTGATATTTCTTTATTTCTAATATTAAGTTTTCTTTTTTAGTCTTCCCGACTACTCTTCCAATTTGAAACTTACCTACTCTTCTAATAGAAATGACATCTTCTTCTTTTACAAAATAAGTATCTTTCACCTCTTGATAATTTACCAAGACAAATTGATCATTCAATAGTTGTTTGGCTTGCTTTCGAGAAATGTGAGATAGTTTACTAATTAGACTATCCAATCTTAAACTAGAGATAAGAATGGTGAATTCCTGAAAATGATTTTCTCTTAAAATGATGGTAGATACTTTTTTTAGGGTTACTTTTTCTTTGCCAATCTTACGAAAATTTTCTTCTAGATAAGAATTGAATTTTGTTAAATTTGTTAGATAAAAACCATCTTTCTCAACAAAAATGTCACCAATAGTATCTGGATTCATTCCGATCGAAAACAAACTTCCTAATATATCACGATGAGTAACAGGATTTTGAGTAGTCCCAAAATAACTGCTTACAGGATGATCATATTTTCCAAAACTAATTACTCTCTTTTCACAAGCTGGTATTACTTCTACAGTAGTATATTCTAAATTTAATTTCGTGGTTTTCCCTTTCCAAATTTTATAAATTCGTGGATCTAAAAAATTACTATACGATGCCTGTTTTGTTTTTTGATAACGCTCATACTTATCTAATAAGTTCGCAATTTTCATTTTGTCATCTTTTGATAAATCTAATAATAACGTTTCTCTTACAATTTTCATATAATCCCCTCATTATTATACCTTATTTGCTTTATTTTTGCGTTATCTTTTTCTATTATTTTACAGAGTTTGACAAAGATGTCGATTATTACAATTGAAATGTTTTCTAAATCCAAATTTTTCAGAATAAGATATTTCAGAAAGAGAGGATGTTCTAATGAATAAAATAAAGATCGGAATACCAAAGGCTTTACTCTTCTATCATTATGGAGATTTATGGACTCATTTTTTTGAGGAATTAGGGTGTGACATTATTATCAGTCCTAATACCAATCAAGAAATACTGGATTATGGTAATAAATTTAGTGTAGATGAAGCTTGTTTGGCAATGAAAATTTATATGGGACATATTCACTATTTACTAGATAAATGTGATTATATTTTAGTACCACGAATTATTTGTTTAAAGAAAAACGAAAAATTATGCACTAACTTTTCTGCTTTGTATGACTTAGTACGTAACACTTTTCAAAAAAGAATAATTCACTATAATATCGATGTAGGAAAAAAAGAAGACGAAGCTTATGCCTTTACTACGATGGGATTAGAACTTGGATTTAGCTATCGAAAAATCATAAAAGCCTATAAAATAGCTAAAGAAAAAGAAAAAATAATGTTTGAAAGACGATTAAGTAGACAAAAAGCTATGATTGCGAATAGTAAGGGACTTAAAATTCTAATTGCCTCACATCCTTATAATTTATACGATGATTTTATCGGAAAACCAATTATCCGATTATTAGAAGAGAATCATGCTCAGATCATTTATAGTGATTTATATGATGAAAAATACTTAGAACAAGATGTTTCAGAAATTAGTAAACGCAATTATTGGACTTACAATAAGAAAATTATGGCCTCTATTCATCACTATCAAGATAATGTAGATGGAATTATTTTAATTACCGCGTTTCCTTGTGGCCCCGACTCACTAAGTAATGAGATGATTCTTAGAAAGGTGAAAATTCCAATCATTAATATTGTAGTAGATGATTCCAAGGCCGAAGCTGGTCTGATTACCAGAATTGAAAGTTTTATTGACATTTTGGAAGAAAGGAAAGGCAAACATTATGAACAAGAAAATCATTAGTTTTCCTCATTTAGGAAATTATTATGTACCTATTTCTTTTTTATTAAAAAAAGTTACTTCTTTTGAAGTGAAACCCTCTCCCCCAATTACGAAAAAAACTGTCGAATTAGGAAGTAAACATTCCCCTGATTTTGTTTGTATTCCATTTAAATATAATTTAGGAAACTTTATTGAAACACTAGAAAATGGAGCGAATATTTTAATTCAAGCAGGTGGAGGTTGCCGGTATGGATATTATTCTGAGGTTCAAGAAAAAATCTTACGAGATTTAGGATATGAATTTGAGTTTATTAATTTAATTGATGGTGATCATTTTACAGTAAAAGAATTATTTCAAACGTTTAAGAAACTAAATCCGAAACTATCCTTTATAAAATTTGCTTATTATACCCTTCTTACTTTATTAATGATTCGTTATATGGATGAGATAGATCAATATATTCGAAATAATATAGGATTTGAGGAAGTAGAAAATAGTTTTTCAGAATTGCAGAAACAGATGTTAGATGATTTTTCAAAGACCAGAAGTTATTTCGGACTGACTCATAAGTTTTTAAGCTATCGTAAGAAATTTAGAAAGTTAAAAATAAATAAGCCGAAGGATTGTTTAAAGGTGGGAATTATTGGAGAGCTTTATACTTCGATGGAGCCATTTTCTAGTTTCTTTTTAGAGAAAGAACTCGCGAAAATGAAAATTCAAGTAAGACGATTTACGAATGTTAGTTATCTACTTTATCAAAAGAAATTACACCGCAAGAAAATGCTGAAATATATTCCTGAATACTGTAAATATACCATCGGAGCAGATGGAATGGATAATGTTTATCGTAGTAAATATTTAGCGATGGAAGGTTATGATGGTATTATTCATATTAAACCTTTTGGATGTACTCCTGAAATTGGAGCCATTCCGATCATTCGCAAAGTATGTGAAGACTACCATATGCCCGTGATCTTTTTCTCCTTTGATAGTGCTACTAGTGATACAGGCATTAAGACTAGATTAGAAGCTTTTTATGATATGTTGAAAGAAAGGAAGGATCGTTTATGAAAGGTTATATGGGGATTGATATTGGATCAATTTCAACGAAAGGAGTTATTATAGACTCTTCTAATCAAATTATCGCTAAGGAGTATATTTGGACCAAAGGAAATCCCATAGAAGCAGTAAAAGAGTTGCTTAAAAAGTTAAAAACACAAGTTCAAGATCAAGATATAGAGATTGTAGGAATTGGTACTACAGGATCAGCACGCAAATTAATTGGAGCCATGCTAAATGCTAGTGTGATTAAAAATGAAATTACCGCTCATGCAATTGGAACTTTATCTCTTCACCCTGATGTTCGTACTATTTTTGAGATTGGAGGACAAGATTCTAAAATCATTTTAATTGAAGATGGAATTGTAGTGGATTATGCAATGAATACACTTTGCGCAGCTGGAACAGGAGCATTCTTGTCTAGTCAAGCAGAACGCTTAGGAGTTTCTGTTTATGATTTTGGGAATATTGCGTTAACTTCTAAAAATCCCGCCAAAATTGCTGCTCGCTGTACAGTATTTGCAGAAAGTGATTTGGTTCATAAATTGCAGATTGGATATCGCAAAGAAGATATTATCGCCGGACTTTGTAAGAGTGTCGTCTCTAATTATCTAAACAATGTAGGAAAAGGCAAAAAAATTAGAGAACCCATTATTTTTCAAGGGGGAGTTAGTAAAAATATAGGTGTTCAAAAAGCATTTGAAGAAGAAGCAGGGACGTCAGTGATGGTAGATGAGAACGGTCATTTAATGGGAGCTTTAGGGGTAGCAGTTTTATCCAAAAAGAAACCCATTACGAAACAATTTCATTTTTCTATTACAGATGATCATTTTGAAACGAAAGGCATTGAATGTCATAAATGTCCAAATCATTGTGAAATTATTTGTGTTAGAAAGAATAATCAATTAATTGATTTTTGGGGTAATCGCTGTAGTAATGGAAGCTTAAGTAAATAAATTATAATGGAAAAATCTTGTAAATATATTGTGTTTTAAATCCAAAGTATGCTACTCTTTTATTATAGAAGGAGGGATAACGATGGATGAGTTAGGAATGATTATAAATCAAAATGGTGAAAGTATGAGTTTTGGAAAATGGAGATTACGAGAACTCCGTCAACCGGATCATGCGGATGATTGGCATACAGACAGTTTTATGCAGACTGTCTACCCTACTAAATGGTTTCAGGATTTAGGACTTCCTTATAATCCTAACCAAGAGTTTCATAACCAACTGGATTTATTCGCAAAACATGGTATCATCGTACTGGCCAATGCCAAAGAAAATTCGAAGCAAGTTGGTGAAAGCCGAATTGTGATGGCTACCCCAAATAGTATTACGGATCTGCAAATTGAAGCACTGATGAACAAGCGGAATTCTTTGATTCAATTTGAACATGGCCATATTTCCTTTATTGATGTTTTTGATACCAATGAAGATTATGTAATTGTGGAAAGTTTTTACAGTATTAAAGATTATTATCATTATCTAGATCAAATGTTAGAAAATAAAAATAGACACACAAAATGAAGGAACCCCATTTTGAACACTTCGAAAATGTAAGCAAATAATATAAAATAACATCTCAAGAAAGTGATATCAACCCCGTTTCTTGGACATAGAAACGAGGTTTTTATATGTCAAAATTAAGTTATGAAGATAAAATCAATATATATCAAGAAAAAAACAAGGCAATCGAATAAATGATATAAAAAATATCAGAGGTAGAAAAAAAGAAGAAAATATGAAGTGACCCTAAATAGTTCACAAATAGATGATATTTTCCGAATATATTTTAGCATAGATATAATGTTCTTAATCTACATCTTCCAATATAAATAATAACATTTCAACTACTTTTTTCACTACTTCGTTTTTATTTTTTACTCTATTTTTATGAAAAACATTAATAGCTGTGGTGTAGTATTGTTCTTTTGTCTTATCATAAATACTAATGTAGACTTTATTCGGATTTTTAGAAGGGTTAGCAGGATCCACACTATTTAACATTCCTGTAATTCCGATGCCATAGGTACTACTAGCAAATAAACAAATATGTTTACTCATTTCTTTGGCGGTTTCCATACTATAAACAGTATAAGTGTCAATTACCTCCTGTGGCACACCCATCTTTATTTTAAATTCATTAGCATAAGTAACAGCTGAATAATGCAAAACATCACTGGCCCCTTCAATATTGGTAATAGCTCCTACTAAACTTCCACCCGTACAAGATTCCATTGTCGCAATGGTCTGTTTTTTCTTATCCAACAATCTAACCATTTTTTCCATTTTTTCTTGCATTTTTTATTCATCCTTTCATAAAATGTTACATTTTTTATCTTTTATTTCTCAATGTTTCATCGTCTAAACTACTCACTTGCATCATGTTAATTATTAGTATTCATCTTGATATATCCTTCTTTTTGGGATACATTGAACTACTTTCAAGTTCATATTTTGATTTCAAAAAGCAATATCATTTTCTCTTATTCTTCTTATTATTTCCGCAGATGATAAACGATCTATCTTTCTGTTAGATAGACAATATTTTCTTTACCAGACAGATTCCTTATCTATATCATTTATCTTCTATAAGTTGGAGTATAAAATTTATGAAAATTATCTGCATGCAGTTTTTTTATTTTATGAGCAATTTCGGTTTCTACTAGTGCTTCATCTTCTATAAAAGAAGCAATTTCACTATATTTCACTCCTAATTTATCTTCGTCAGTTTTGTTGGATAGTCCATCATTTGGTTTTTTATATAATACTTTGTCAGGAACCTGTAAGCACTCTCCTATTTTAATTACTTCGTCAACAGTAAAATCAGCAATTAGAGCAATATCATAAACAGAATCACCACCTTTAGTAAAATATCCAACGTATCGTTCACATTTATTACTCGTTCCAGCTACTAAATAAGTTTGCTTTCTGATACTTGAATATAGAGATGCCAAATAATAAAGAGAAGCCATTCTCAGTCTTGGTTTTAAATTGATATTACTATTTTCGGTTTCTTGCTCAGTAAACTTTCCTAGCATCGCTACCTCTTCTTGAAAAGTATCAAAGATGGTAGTCAAATCAAAGTTAATGAGTTCAAAACCATAGTAATCACTGATTAGCCTAGCATCTATCTTATCCTCTTCTTTGGAATAGCACGGAAGCATAACTCCAATTACATTTTCTTTACCAAGTGCTTTTACAAAAAGTGCTGCGACTACGGCAGAATCCTTGCCACCACTGATTCCTAGAATCACTCCACTCACATGCTGTTTTTGATAATAGTCTCTAACAAATTCTATGATCTTATTCGTTTCTACTTTGGCATTAAAAGTTTTAATGTTATCACCTTCTATATTTTAGGTTTTTTTTGATATTTCCCTCTTTAATATACCCCATATTTTCTAATTCAAACAATTCTTCATAGTAAAATAATTTTATCATAACCTGATGGTATTTCTATCACCTTTTATTAATAAGAACGTTCAAAACAAAAAAACTTACATCTGTAATAAAGAATATGGTAATAAGTAACTAGGATTTTTCACTTTTAGAAAAAGAAAAGATACTGATTGTGATAGCAGTATCTTTTGCATATTTAGCAATTATTTTTTCACGAATTGTTTTAGTGATATTTTCTTCTTTTTTACCTCATACTTTTGTAAATCGATATTAAAATTCTTAACTCCACTTTTGTTCTGTATTTTTCAATGATCAAAATATTATGCTATTGCTAGATAAATTGATTTTTTCTATGAAATCCCACAAAAACTTCTCCCCAATCATAGCTACTACATCTTCAAAATCTATCACTGCCAAAGCAGAAAGTGCTACTAAATTATCCTTAGATGAAGTAAGTTCTTGTTGCTGATTCTATCAAATTTGCTTTTTATCTTTTACTAAAGTTTTTTTCTCATCTCGACTTCTATGAAAGAGAAGAACCTTGAGATGGCATCGACTTTGCGATTCTTGCTTTTTTGACATATGCTTTGGGTTTGTTCGTCGGATCAGAAACTACACTGGATGTTTTTTTTAAATTCAAGTGGGCTAAAGGGGATACCGTAATAGCTGTTTCTGACTCTTCTTCATGGTTTTCTACTAGTTTCGTTTCTATTATTGGTATTGTCTTAGAAACTCTTTCTTTTTTTTCTTTTCGTTTGTTTCCTCGAATGATACGGACAGATTTGTATATTTCAGCATTAGAATCTTGGATAGTTGAAAATTCATCAAGTTTTTTTAACCCTTGTGTAGGATTGTCTAAATATATGGCATAATCCTTTATACTAGTCATTTGACGTAATTTGACTATCGCCATGGCTTGATTTTGACGA
>JAQXIG010000103.1 GCA_029007685.1 bacterium
CATAATTATTTAGATTATGATATGTATTGTCAGGTATCAGATAATAAACAATATTGTCTTAGTAGATTTTTAAATAATGAGGTATCAGAAGGAATTGATGTTAATAATAGGAATTTTATTACATATCCTGAGGGCTATAGCATTACGAGTAGACAAGCACTTGCAGGATGTAATAATGCCTATAATGGAAAATGCAATGACCCATTAGCAAAATAGGAGGTAGCCATGAGTAAAGCAATGTTAGTCGTAGGAATTTTTATATTAGGAGCATTAGCCCTAGCTATGATAAATGTAATAGAGGATATGCAGGCGGGTAATGATTTAGATTATTATCTTTTAGAAGAGACAACGGAAGCAGCTATGATTGATGCTATCGACATTGGATATTATCGATTAAGTGGTGGTGTTTTAAGGATTGATCGTGAGAAATTTTTGGAAAGTTTTATTAGAAGATTTGCTCAATCTGTAAATCGAGATAAAGATTATGATATTCAAATTATTGATTTAAATGAAACACCACCAAAGGTCAGTATTAAAGTAGATTCTAAAACAATTGCTAGCTTTAACGGAGAGCAATTAGGTATCGAAAATAAAGTAGATGCTATTTTGGAGACTAAATATGAAGAAAATCGATTGCTAAGACAGGTTCAATAGAAAGATGAGAAGGGAGAGAAATATATGAATAATTTTTCTATGACAATTAAAAAGTTTTTTACAAACAAAAATACAGTTACAATAATAGGTGTATTGGTTGGAGTGATTGTATTATACGTTGGTTATAATTATCGTATCAAATCAAAGATTAATCCACAATCAGTACCATATGCCGTTCAAACCATTAGTCCTAAAACTAAAATTACAAGTGATATGATTGGTACCGTACAAGTTCCACCTGCGATGTTAAAAGGGAATCCGATTACTGATCCAGCCCAAATTATTGGGAAATATGTATATTCAGATACGGTAATACCACAGGGAAGTCTATTCTATAGTCGAAGTGTAGTAGATAAGAGTCAGTTGCCTGATAATATTATTTATGATTATCCAGAAGGATATGTATTGGTTAATATGTCTGTTTCTACTGCTACTACTTATGGAAATAAAGTATATCCAGGAAATTACATTGATATTTATTTAAAAGTAGTCAATAGCATTGATGAAGATAATATTACAGTAGATACTAAAGATAAAATCATGCTTGGAAAATTATTAGAAAATGTGAAAGTAATTGATGTAGTAGATGCTAATGGTGATTCCGTATTTGAAAACTTAGAAAATAAGAAAACACCATCGCAAGTTATTTTTGCAGTACCAGAGGAATATCACATTTTATTAAGAAAAGCAATGTATTTAAGAACTTATGAAGCAACTTTAATTCCAGTTCCTACTAATGCTGGAATTAGTAAAGAAGCGGGAGAGGTAACGATTAGTAATAACGATTTGAAAGACTTTATTAATAAAGTAACAGTATGGACAGATGATATGACTACAAGTGATCCATTGAATGGGGTTCAATAAAAAGAATAAAATAAGGATGGAATAGAAGGAAACTTCTATTCCTTAATCTGATAAAAGGGGTAGCGATATGAAAGATAATTTATTTGCACAATTGGATTTCGGAGCACTACATGAATATATTTCCAATGAAGATATCACGGATATTTCCTATACTAATAACGGGCAAATCTGGCTTCGTTCACTAACACAAGGGTCCTATCGAGTAGAAAATCCCCATATTAATAATGCAACGATCGAAAAACTAGCTTTTCAATGTTCTAATGTAATGGGAACTAGCTTTAATAATGCACACCCCTTTTTAGATGCGGAAAGTCCAGAACTTCGTCTCAACTTTGTTCATGAATCCATCGCAACTAATGGCATTGCTTTAGTAATTCGTAAAACGCCAGCGAAGATTCGTTTACAAGAAGAAAAGCTACTAGAAGATGAGTATATTACAAAAGATATTCACGATTTTTTGATGAAATGTGTATATGGACACTGTAATATTATGGTGTGTGGTGAAACTGGTAGTGGTAAAACTGAGTTTGTAAAATACTTAGCTTCTCATACTAGAGAAAATGAAAAAATCATTACCATTGAAGATACGTTAGAGTTACATTTAGATAAAATTTATCCACATCGTGATATTGTGGCAATGAAAACCAATAATATTGCGTCCTACAGTGATGTATTGGTAACCTGTATGAGACAGAATCCCAAATGGATATTGTTATCCGAAGTGCGTAGTGCTGAAGCTGTTAGTGCTGTAAGAAATTCTATTTCATCAGGGCATAATATCTTATCCACGATTCACTCAGATAAGGCGAGTGCAATTCCGCATCGTATGTATTCCTTAATGGAAACGGATTTAGATGTCGATCAATTCTTGAATACAATCTATCGTTATGTTCAATTAGGAGTGCATATCAAAGCGTATTATAGTCAAAAACATGGGAAATTTCATCGTGAAATCGATGAAATTACAGAGTTTTATATAGACGATGAAAATAAGCCTGTCTATAACACGATTTATCGTAAATGGATGAATGGTAAAGTAACGAAAAAGAATCCTAGCAAACATTTAATTGATTATTTATTGGCACAAAATATCGATTTAGATAATACTGACTTTGAAAGTGATGATGATGGGATTTCTTTAGAAACTGTGATGAATGGAGAAATTAAAGAAGAACCAAGCAGCCAGTCGATAGAACAAACAGCGACTGCACAAGTAGTCGATCCCTTGACAGTAATTGCTCCAAAAACAGAACATGTAGAAATCAATAACAGTAATATAGAAAGCTTAGGTCCAGAAATACTTCAAGATTCATTCGAAACTTTAGATACCGTACCTCAAGTAGAAACACTAAATATACAGCCAACAATGAATATGCAATCCATAAATCTAAATAATAATTTAAATTCCACACCTGGTAATGTAACTGGGGATATAAGATAATATAGGTGGTGATAACATGGAATTAATTATCCTTTTAGGAATAGCGCTCTTCGTTATGTTATATAGATCATATCGAGGACAAAATGTATATAAATTCGTAACGGAAAAAGCAGCAGTGATGTATGATCGGTTTGCTCCATATTCTTTTAAAATTGTTAGAGAGAAAACTAAGGAATTGGGTCAAGAATATACAGTACGACAATATACCATTCAAATAGTAACTTTTGCAGCTTTTGCATCCGTTATTTCCTATATGTATTTCTATAACATCTTAATTTCGATTATTTATGCTGTATTAGCAGTATCTGTAATTCCTTATCTTGCTTTTTTAAGATGTAAAAGAGTATATAGTGAATTCATTTTTGAACAAGTACAAATTTATACAACCAATACCATTATGGAATTTGCCACTACTCAAAGCTTTGTAAAAGCATTAGAAGGGGTAGTAGCATCTGGTGTTTTAGAGGAACCAGTGTTAGGTGATGTTAATATGATGATATCTCTAGCTTATCAGAATGGTTCGATTGATGAGTCTATTCGTTTTATGAGTAGCAAATATCCATATTATATAGTAAAAAATATGCATCAATTATTCTTACAAATAACCAAAGAGGGTGCTCGTGATGCTGGAGAATCCTTAGAAAATATGCAATTGGATATTGATATGTTAGTGGAGGGTGTATATCGTGATCGTATGGATAGAGCATCTTTTCATAAAAGTTTCTTGAAGTTTGGGGTTATGTTATATTTGATGGTCATGTTGATCCAGTATTTATTAGGGAAAGAAACTTATATCGCTATTTTAGATAATATTATTATGGTTTTAATCCTACATGCCATTTTGATAGGAAATAGTTATTTTCTTCTAAAAGGAGAAAAATATTATAACGAGAATGTAGGTGCAGAATAATGGAAGTAATTATCTGTGGTGTGATTATTTTAGGTGTTTTACTATATAATAATACAATTGATGCAAAAAAATTCTTTAC
>JAQXIG010000104.1 GCA_029007685.1 bacterium
GTATTATAACACAGAAAATATGGTATAATAAAGAAAATAAAACCAAAGGAAGAAGAAAAATGAAAAAATTCACAATGCGAGACGAAAATTTCATATGCGAAAATTGTCAAGAAAATGTAAATAAATTAAATTACACTGCCAGAGATCACTGCCCATACTGTCTATACTCAAAACATGTTGATATTATGCCCGGGGACAGAAAAAATGAGTGTCAAGGATTATTAAAACCCATCACCATCGAGAAATTCAAAGACACTTATAAAATTGTCTACAAATGTCAAAAATGCAACAAAATTCATAAAAATATTATGGCAATTGACGATGACATGAACCTCATAATAGAACTAACAAAAGAAACTCCTAAATACTAGAGTTTCTTTAATTTTGAGGTTTAAAAAATAAGGAAAAGATAAATGTAAACACAATAGCCGCTGTAATACCTGATGCTGTAAGATCAAACATTCCCATCAAAAGTCCCATAATTCCCATTTCACTAGCTTTATCCAAAGCCCCATGAATCAACGAATGACCAAAACTCGTAATAGGCACTAACGCACCTGCTCCAACATAATTAATAATTTGATCATAAATACTAAAAGTATCTAAAAACGAACCCACAACCACAAAGATACTAGTGATATGACCAGCCGATAACTTAGTATTATCTAAAATCAACTGCCCAATTAGACATATTAAACCACAAAATAAGAATGAATTAATATATATCATTTGATAACCTCCAAACTAACTGCATGGGCAATACTCAAAATATTTTCATGCTGATATACCATAGTAGGAGAGAAAAGTGCTCCAGTGGCTACTAATAAAACTTTTTTAATTTTATTCTTTTTTAACATATCGAGAATCACACTATAATTTACTAATGCACTACAAACAGGACCACTTCCACCAGCCAACACTTCTTTTTGTTTCTCCAAGTCATAAAGCATAACACCACAATCATTATAATTGCCACTAATATCCAATCCATACTCCGTTTTCATAAAATCAATTAAAATCTCTTTTCCATAAGTTCCTAAATCTCCAGTTAAAATTAAATCATAATAATCCGAATTACGTCCCAAATCAGTTAAGTGTCGATGAATAGTATCAGCAGCAGCTGGTGCCATTACAGCTCCCATATGGAGTGGATCTGTTTGCTCATAATCAACAATTCTACCAATCGTAGAACTTTCCACCTTAATACCAGTATTCTCGTTAGTAAGTAATATGCTAGCCCCGCCAGTCGCAGTAAAAGTTGCTGTTTTAGGTTTAGGAGCACCATATTCTGTCGGATTGCGAAATTGTTTCTCACTACTCATATTATGAGAAGAAGTAGAAGCAATCACTCTCTCTACTTTACCACTATCGATCATCGTACTTCCCAAAATAATACCCTCAACACTAGTAGCACAAGCACTATAAATTCCTAAAAAGGGAAAATCGAACTTTTCAGAAGAATAACATGATGATGTAATCTGATTCATTAAATCTCCAGAAATAATCACATCAATATCGCCTTTTTTCTTTTGGGCCTTATTAAGTAAAATTTCAATACTTTCTTGTAATACTTTGGCCTCTGCTGTTTCCCAAGACTTCTCACCATTATATAAATTATCAAAAGTTTTATCAAAAAATTTCTTCAGTGGTCCTTTTGCTTCATATGGTCCCGCAACCGTAGCCGCATTTTCTATAAATGCATTTCGATATTTATATGTCATATTCTAACCTCCCATAATAATCAGTCTCAAAATTCCAAAAAACCATGCTGACACAACCCCATACAAAATGACACTACCAGCTAATTTAAAAATATTACTACCTAACCCAAATATCGGCCCTTCCTTTCGATACTCAATTCCAGCACTAGTCATCGAATGGGCAAACCCTGTAATCGGAATAATCAGACCACACTTACAAAAAGTAACCCACTTATCAAAAAATCCCAAAGCTGTAAATAAACTAGCTAAAAAGATAAGACTTACCAACATAAAAGTCGAAGCATCCTTCGTTGAAATATCAAAAAAAACGGCATAAAATTCGGTTAATAATTGCCCAATCACTCCTACTATTCCGCCAGTTACAAACGCAACAAAAGCATTTTGACTACGCGTTTCAGTAGGTTGATGCTTATTAACCAACTCCTTATATCTACTTTTTTCCATATAATCACCCATTACTATTATGAAAAAAAGAAAATTTTTTATACAAAAAAAAGAAGAAATTTCCATTCTTCTCTATGATTAAGCAACCATTTTATTTAATTTTTGAAGTATCTTAGCTTCTTCCCTAGAAACTTTAACTTGATGCATTCCTAATTTCTTAGAGGTTTCACTTTGCGTCATCCCATCAAAATAACGATACTGAATAATCTGTCGTTCCTCTGGATCTAACTGTTCAATCGCTTCTCTTAAGTCTAAAATATCAGAATCATATCCATACTCTTGATAAGAAACCGTATCATACAGACAAACATCTTTTCCCTCATCATCATTAAGAACCAAATCCAAACTTAAAACAAAATCCTTAGACATCTCTGCCTCCTGGATTAAAGAAAGATCAATATCCGAATACAAAGAAACCTCTTCTAATGTCGGTTCTCTTAATAACTGTTGACGTAAAATCTGTTTAAACTCCTCGATTTTCCGCGATATTTTCAGCAACTTTTTACTAAATTTAATATTTCTATCCTCGCGAATATATTTCAAAATTTCTCCCTTAATCCATAAATAAGCATAAGTAGTAAATTTAGTATTAGAATCAACTTTATAATTTTCAACCGCCTTCATAAGTCCAATCATTCCAACATGCTTTAAATCTTCAATATCATAATAATTTCGAAACTTACTGGCATAAGACAATACTAGATTTTCATACTCTAAAATATTTTCAGTCATTTTTATTCATCCCTTTACACATGTATTAAACGAAAAGCTCCCAATTCATTATGACTACTTTCAATACTTTGAAAAATCAAATTCACCTCATTTCGAATCTGTTTTCTTAATTTATGGTGATATCCACAAATTACCAACTTACCATCATACATCTCAATCAGAAGGTAATGATTCATAATACTCTGAATGCCATCTTCATCTATCAATTTCAAATTCTCTAAATTGATCACAAAATAACGAATCCCTTGTTCATAAATCATTTGATCTAAAACTTCATTCAACTGCTTTGAAGTTCTTTTACTAAGAATTCCCTCTAATCGTACAAATAACATTCCTCTCATAAATTCCATATCAATCCGAAACATATATCACCTCTATTTTTGTTAACACATTAAATATAGTCCATTTTAAATAAAGTGGATAGTCTTTCGACAAAAGTTATCAAAACTTTCTAGAATACATCATGTAAATATAATCATAATCTACTAAAACAAATAAAAAGATAGTCAAAATCAACTATCTAACTAACTAAATGTTTCCATTTCATATAAACTTTTATAAATATCACTATTCTTTAATAAATATTCATGATTACCAGAAGCCACAATTTTACCTTTATCAACAACATGAATTACATCAGCATCGATAATAGTAGAAAGTCTATGAGCAACAATAACTACCGTATGATCATTTACTAAGTTATCAATTGCCATCTTAACATATTCTTGTGAATGATTATCTAAAGCACTAGTAGCTTCATCAAACAAAATAATTTTACTATCCTTACATAACGTTCGAGCAATTGAAAGTCGCTGTTTTTGACCTCCAGATAAATTAACTCCTCCTTCACCCAAAACCGTATCATATTTTTTAGGTAAAGACATAACATAATCATCAATATAAGCCATCTTTGCATAATTTCTAATTTCTTTTAAAGAAATATTTTTATCCACTAATTGAAAATTCTCTTTAATCGTTCTATTAAAGATAAATGGTTCTTGTCTAATAATAGAAATATGTTTTCTTAACTCTTCTTCACTTAAATCTCTAACATTGACATTATCTAACAGTATTTCACCTGATATCGGATCAAATATTCTCGTAATCAAATTAAATAAAGTCGATTTACCTTGACCAGATTTACCAACAATGGCAATTTTTTTATTTGGTTCAATTTTAAGATTAAATTTATTTAATGTAACATCCTCATCAGGATAAGAAAATACAACATTTTTAAACTCGATTATACCTTTAACATCAGAAATAGTCTCATTTCCAAACGTTTCATCTTGATACAGTTTGTTTTCTAAAATTTCATTTACTCTTCCAATAGAAACAACTATTCGTTGATATATTTGAGTTAAACTATTAATATTTTCAATTAACCACATATACCTGTATATGTAATATGTCATAGCAATAAAGAAAGTTAGTGATATTTGATTATAATATAGCAAAATAACACAGGTTATAAAAACACCTACTTCTAGTAAACTTTTTAAAAATCTACTGATAATACTAAACTTAGTTTGAACATCAATTTGATATTCTGATTTTCTATAAATATCTTTAATAATTACTATCATATCATCAATTAATCTATTTTTTATTCCCAATGTTTTAATTTCTCTAATTCCTCTAACTGACTCTGTAACTAATGATGTAAACTTATCTTGTTCTTCTCTTCTTTCTTTATGAATTTCTTTTAATTTAGGATTATATTTTTTTATTACCAAAAACAATAATCCAATTAATAGTATAATTTCTAACCCTATAATCCATGAATTAAAAAAAACATAAATAATAATAATCAAAGATCCAATTAAAGACGAAACAGTATAAAGGAGCTCTCCAAAAACTGAACTTAAAGAGTCAGTATCACTAGTAATTCTATTAATTAACTCTCCGGATGATTGTTTCTCATAAGCAACAGCTGGTAAATTAAGAGCCTTTTTATAAGTAAAAAATCCTAGTTTACGGGATAAAGAACTTTCTACTTTAAAAAGAATAGAATTAGCAATATGATGAATAATACCACCTAACGTTATTCCTAATAAAAAGTAAATTCCTAAATAGATTATAGAATCCATAACTTCAAGCTTAGTAATTGCTTCTATCGCTTTACCATTTAAATAACCAGTCATAATTTCAGTAAGTCCTGAAATAAAAAGTAAACTACTAGCGATAATCAATTTTATTTTATCTTTCTCCAACAATCGAATTAAAGGTTTGAACTCTTTTAAACTTTTCATAACTACCTTGTATGATATATGCAGTCAGTTACAAGAGAGATTTTGTAGTAAATCCTGACTTATATATTCTCATATTCTTCCTTTTAATTTCTCTCAAATTTTATATAATATACTTGAAATAATGGAATGCATTTTTCATCCCTACACTTCCCTAGTATAACACAACTCAACTTGCTCTTTCAAACAGAAATAGTCTTTATATACTATCATAAGATTGCGGAAATATCTATGACTCTTAATAAATTGATATATAATACTCTAGATTACATCAATTAAAACACCTATAGAGAAATAATGATAGTTGAATAAGAATACAATCAATAGCTTTAACTATTTAGAATACTCTTCTGAAACATTCAAAAAGATCATCGACATAAACAATGATCTATGAAAAATTTATCAATAATCCTAGAAGTATGCTATGCGAAAATGACAATACCATAAAATCAAAAATGTACAATGCGATAATATGAACTAAAAAACCAAACTTCCAACCACAATATCCTTTAAGTTTTCTAAAAGTAAAGAAAAGAAACTTTTCTTTTTAACATCTTGATTGGCAATCAAATCATATTCACCAATTAAATTGTTACTATCCATAATTTTCAACTTTCCAATAACAGTTCCCTTTTTTAAAGGCAAAGTGATTTCACCAAATTCTACTTCTTCCGTATATTTTTTAGAAGCCTCATCCTTTTTTCGCAAAACACTAATCTCATCTTTCGTCACAATCTCCAAAAAATCAACATTACCTCGTTCTATTTCTACTTTATCAACAATAGTCTCTTTTTCTTTCAAAATATCAACTGTATATAAATTAAAACCATAATCAAGTAAAGCCATAGTCTCTTGATTTCTAACCTTACTAATTTCTTCTCCTAATACAATCGCTAATAATCGCATTCCACTTCTTTTAGCTGTAACAGCCATACAGTACATAGCATTATCTGTAAAACCAGTCTTTAACCCATCAGCTCCTTCATAAAATCGAACTAACTTATTCGTATTAACCAACCAAAATTTATTGGGAGTATCCACTCTTAAATAATCCTCATATAAAGAAGTAAATTCAAAAATCTGTTCATGTTTCATCAATTCTCTCGCAATAATACTTAAATCATAAGCACTAGAATAATGATTTTCTTCATCTAAACCCGTTGGATTCACAAAATTAGTATTTTGAAGTCCCAATTTTTGAGCTTTTTCCATCATCAACTTCACAAAATTTTCCTCTGTCCCCGCAATTCTTTCTGCTAACACAACCGTAGCATCATTTGCACTAGCCATACTAATTCCTTTCATCAAATCACGAACACTCATCACTTCCCCAGGCTGTAAATAAATTTGGGTTCCCCCATATCCAGCCGCATTTGCACTAGCCTTTACTTGCTCATCCCAAGTTAGACTTCCATTTTCAATATGTTCTAAAATAATAAGCTGTGACATCATTTTCGTTAATGATGCAACCGCCACCCTATCATGCATTCCCTTTTCATATATCACTTGACCAGTATTCGCTTCCACCAAAATCGCATTTCTAGCACCTGGTACCACATTTTCCTCAGCCTGAGTAACAGTAGGAACAATTAACACAATCGCCATTAAAAAAATAACAACCTTTTTCACATATAACACCTCAATTAAAAATATGCTTATAAAAACAAGATATTATGAAAAAAAGAAAGAAGAGAAAAAATGAAAAAAAGAATACTCCTTCTATTGTGCCTTATTTTAATAACTGGATGTTATCAACATAATCCCAAAGTTGAAAAAGACAATTATACTAATATAAACTATTATAAAGAAGAATATCAAGATCGCTATTTACAATATCAAACTAAGCATCCTGAATTATCACTAACGGATATCATCACCAGAGTTAATATTGGTTTAGATCAACCCTATTATACAAACACCAAAGAAACACCTTTTCTAAATCAAACTCATATTCTATCCAATAAATACTTATATATGCCAGAGACCTATATCCCACACAACCTAGAAAAAATCGATCCAACCTACACAAATGGCACCAAATTATTAGTAAAAGAAGCCAAAGAAAATTTTGAACAACTAGCGCGCGATGCCAAAAATCAAGGTTATACAATTAGAGCAATATCAGCCTATCGCTCTTATGATTATCAAACAATTTTATACAATAAGTATGTAGATCAAGATGGAAAAGAAAAAGCAGATACCTATTCAGCAAGACCAGGTTACTCCGAACACCAAACCGGATTAGTAGTGGATGTCGACAATGGCATAACCACTTATACAAAGTTTGAAACTACCAAGGAATTTAACTGGATGCAAGAAAATGCACATAAATACGGTTTTATTTTAAGATATCCAAACGGAAAAGAAGAAATCACCGGATATACTTATGAATCATGGCATTATCGCTATGTAGGAAAAAAAATTGCAGAAAAAATTCAAACCCAAAACATCACTTTCGACGAATACTACATTAGATATCTTGAAAAAAAATAAAAAAACGATACTGATAATGTATCAGCACCTATTCAATATACAAAAAACATTTTTAAATTACTTCTTGCATTCTAAAACACCTAGACGTCATGTTCAAAACAACATAATCAATAACAAATACAAAAATAACTATCAGATATTTCAGAAAACCTCCTACAACTCTTCAATTTCGGGATTCACTGCTCTGGTATTTTTTTGAAAAGTATAATATTTAGTAATATCTTCCGTAATAGGAGAAGCTCCTTCCTTCAAATACAAAGTACATAAAATATCACCTTTTTTGACATCATCGCCAATTTTTTTCCGTAAAATAATTCCCACCAAAGGATCAATCTTATCCTCCTTAGTAACTCTTCCTCCTCCAAGATCTAAAGACAATTTACCAAAATCATACGCACTCATATCAACAATATGACCACTTTCAGTAGAAACAATTTGTTGTACATTTTTACTAACTCTTAAGTCATTGAGACGCCCACCTTGCGCTGCCACTACCTCTAAAAATTTCTGATAAGCTTTACCACTCTTCAAAC
>JAQXIG010000105.1 GCA_029007685.1 bacterium
TAGATAATATTGATGATTATTCTACACAAAAAAATGGATTCTTAGCAATCAAGAATCCCCAATATACAAAAGAATATATTGAAATAGGTAATTTTGGTGATGATTTCATAAAAAATGATGGTCATATATTTGTTTTATCTATCGGAGATTATCAATTTAGAAAATATTTAAAGAAATTAAATTTAAGTTATGACGAATATCAAAATAAAGCTATACTAGTTGCTGGGGATGAAAAGTTTGAAGTAGATGATGAAGAAACTGGAAAAACAAAAGACAAATATGCGACAGAGTTTAAGTATAAAAATGGTGATGTAATCGAAATTTATAATGAAGAAAATGAAACTAAGAGCAATATTAAAATCGGTTATGTTACAAAAACAAATCCATTTGGTGGATACCAGATGAAAACTTATCTTGTTGTTTCTGATAGTATGTTCAATGAACTTATACCTAAAAATAATCACCTAACAATTTATTATTTATCTAGTAATCCAGATAAATTACAAGATGATATTGATGAGGTTTTAAATGGTGAAGAGTATTATTTAAGTAATATTGAAGAACAAGCAAAATTAATGAATAACTTATTTACACTAATTGCTATATTCCTTTATGGATTTATAATTGTAATTACTCTTATTGGCATTACAAATATATTTAATACAATAACAACGAATATGAATCTTCGTAAACAAGAATTTGCCATGTTAAAGTCTATTGGTATGACTAGTCGCGAATTTAGTAAAATGATAAGAATTGAAAGCGTATTTATAGGTGCGAGATCATTATTATTTGGTATTCCAATAGGTATTGCTATTTCATATTTAATTTATCATTTTATGGAAAAAGACAATGGTTTTGTATTTAAAATGCCAATATCCGCAATTGTATTATCAATAGTAGCAGTTAATTTATTAATTACTATTCTCATGAGATATTCTATGAATAAGCTAAACAAAGAAAATACTATTGAAACTATTAGAAATGAGAACATTTAACATGAGGAGCGAAAGCTCCTTATATTGTGTTACAATATATAAGGTGAAAGGAGAGTAATATGAAAATTTTATTAGTTGAAGATAATCTAACTATTATTAAGGGATTAAAATATACTTTCGAAAAAAATAATTATATATTAACTTATAAAACATCTATTAATGATGCCGAAGATTATTTAGATAGTAATAATAATATTGATTTGATAATTTTAGATATTGCTTTACCAGATGGTAATGGTTTCGATTTATTTGAAAATAAAATAAAAAGCATGAATAAACCTACAATATTTTTAACAGCAAAAGATGATGAGGATGATATTGTTAAAGGGCTTGATATTGGTGCTGAAGATTATATTACTAAACCTTTTAGTACAAAAGAATTATTAGCACGAATAAATAAAATATTGTTACGTTCAAAAAAACAAAGTATTATTGTCGTAAAAGATATAAAATTCGATTTAGATAAAATGGTAGTATTTAAAAATAATGTACAATTAAATTTAACTTCATTAGAAACAAAAATACTAAGTTTACTATTTCTTGAGTTAGGACGAGTTGTAAATAGAAATATGATTTTAGATAAAATATGGGAATGGACAGGGAATGATGTAGATGATCATACTGTAACAGTTTATCTAAAAAGAATAAGAGAGAAATTAGAAACAGATATAATTGTGACTGTGAAAGGGGTAGGTTATAGAATTGATAATGAAAAATAAAACTAAATTAAAAAGATTTCTCTTATTAACCTTTATAGTATCCACTATTTTGTTATTCTTTTCTCTAATAATTAATATTTATGAATATCGTACTTATACGAAAAATACTAATATAAAAATAGCTACTATAATTTCTAATCTTGAAGAAAAATATCCTAATTTATCTGAAAATGAAATAATGAATATTTTTGAAAACAAGGATACAAATGCTGATATATTAAAAAAATATAGTATTGATTTCAATAAGAATTCAATTATTTTAGAAAATGAAAATAGTCATATCAAGTTCTTTGTTTTTAATTGCTTTTATTTTGTTATAACTATTATAATTTTAATAATTATATTTTTAAAATATAACCAGAGTAAGGATAGGAAAATAAATGAGATTACAAAATGTATTGAAGAAATAAATAAGAAAAATTATCAATTAAATTTAGATGATATGTCTGAAGATGAATTATCTATATTAAAAAATGAAATATATAAAACGACCATTATGTTAAAAGAGGAAGCTGAAAATTCTAAAAAAGAAAAATTGGAATTAAAAGATTCTTTATCAGACATTTCTCATCAGTTAAAGACACCTTTAACATCAATACTAATTATTTTAGATAATTTAATAGATGATCCAGATATGGAGAAGGATACTAGAGAAGACTTTATGAAAGATATAAAAAGAGAAATAACAAATATTAACTTCCTAGTTCAATCTTTATTAAAATTATCTAAATTAGATACTAATACTGTTAGCTTTATAGAAGAAGAAGTATCAATTAAAAAAATAATGAAAGAAGTTGAACAAAATTTATCTATGTTATGTGATCTAAAAAATATCAAACTTCTTATAAATGTAAAAGATGATTCAATAATAAAATGTGATATGAAATGGCAAGTAGAAGCTATTACTAATATCGTTAAAAATGCTATAGAACATTCAAATGAGAATTCTAGAGTAGAGATAAATGCAGAAGATAATAAAGTTTATTCTAAAATAGAAATAAAAGATTATGGCAAAGGTATTGATAAAAAAAATTTACCCCATATATTTGAAAGGTTTTATAAAGGGAAGAATGCCAGTCAAGATAGCATGGGAATAGGTCTTGCACTGTCCAAAACCATAATAGAAAAGAATAATGGAACAATAAGTGTTGAATCTGATAATAATGGAACAAAATTTATAATAAAATACTTTAATCTATAAAATAATATTAAGTGACTTAATTCATATTATTAAAGTGAATAGCGAATGATAAATGGGATATAAAGAATTGATGAAATCTTGAGGTTAACACAACTTTTTGACAAGTCTCTTAGTTTGAACGCTAGAAATGATATTAGAATGAAAATTTTGAACTTCATAATAGTTGTGAGATATAAATTTTTAATGAATTTTTGGTTAGTATTAGGGATATGGATTTCATATTGATTAGCTACTATCTTTCAAACAACTAAAAAATAAAAAATCATTCTCCAACAATAAACAAGAAAATAATCGGAAATAATAATGCAGGATGAAAATAACAGTACCAATCGAAGAATAGATTAGAAGATTGAGAATGATAATATAATTTTAGAAAATGGAGGAAAGATGATTATTTCACTGTGTGTGAAGGAAGAAGAAATGCAAAAATAGTCAAGAATATCTCTTTCTATCAAATAAATATTCGTTACTAGAAAAAGAAGCGTAAGTTACGACTTCTTTTCATTTTGGTATTGTTCAATTACCAATAATCAAGTATAATAATAAAACGAAACCGAGGTAGAAAGAATGACGATTTTAGAAATTAAAAACTTAGAATATAGCTATCAAGATAAAAAAGTAATCACCAATCTAAATCTATCCATCGAAGAAGGAAGTTTTACTACGATCATTGGTAATAATAAAAGTGGAAAGACAACACTAATCAAACTAATCTGTGGCCTATTAGATAGTAAAAACAGTATAACGATCCAAGATAACCGTGCCAATACAAGACCACTTTCCAATAATTTTCAATTTTTTGGTGTGGTATTTTCTGACATTGAAAATAAATTCTTATTCCAAGATGTTTATCAAGAATTAGCTTTTCCTTTGGAAAATCTAAATCTAAAAAAAGAAGAAATCGAAAAAAAGATCGTGGATATCGCCAAAGAATTTAGAAATACCAAGTTATTAGATAAAAAAATAGAAGATTTAACTATTTCTGAAAAAAAAGAACTACTAGTAATGATTTCATTATTACATGATCCCAAAGTATTAGTACTAGATCATGCTTTTTCTATGATGAATAAAAAAACCAAAGAAAAAATAGGAAGAATACTATTAGAAAAACAAAAAAAAGAGAAACTCACGATTATCTTAACAACAACTAATCTAGAAGAGATTATAGATTCTGATTATACTTATGTAATTCATAATGGCCAAATCATCATGGAAGGAAAACCACTAATGCTATTAAGAGAAGATAAAATTTTAAATAGAGTCGGACTGGAACTACCATTTATGATAGACTTATCCCAAAAACTAAAATTCTATGAACTATTAACAGAAGAAATTACAGATATGGATAGGATGGTAAATGCATTATGGAAATAGTTTTAAAAAATATAGGATACCAATACAAAAATAAAAAGATTTTAGAAAAAATAAATCTAAAAATTGGACCAGGAAAAATAACCGGAATTACAGGTAATAATAAAACCTTATTAGTAGAAATGATAAATTGTCTAACTGTACCTAATTATGGAGAAATAAAGATAGGACAAGAAATAGTAACCCAACAAAATAGAATCGAAATGCGTAAAAAAGTATGTTTAGTTAGACAATGTCCTCGAGAACAATTCTTTACAGATACCGTTCAAGAAGAAATGATTTTCTTAGTAAATAGATTAGGGTATCAGAATGAGAATATTGCCCAAAAAATGTTAGAATCTCTAAAACTAGTAGGATTAAGCCCGAAATACTTAGAAAAAAACCTATTTAAACTATCATCAGGAGAACAAAAACTAGTTCAAATCGCAATTAGTTTGTTATACAGTCCTCAAATCATCATTTTTGATGAACCATTTGTCGAACTAGATTATACAAACAAAAAGAAATTAACCAATTTGATCAAAATGTTAAAAGATCATTATCATAAAACGATCATAATTTCTAGTAATGATAGTAATTTACTATATGAACTTACCGATGATTTGGTAATACTAAAAGACTCAAAAATAATTGCAGCAGATAGTACCGAAAAGATTTATCAAGACATAAAATTCTTGTTATATAATGAAATTGACATTCCCAATTTAGTATTATTTACTCATAAAGCAAAACAGAAAAAAGCAAAAATATCATATCACCGTGACCTTAGAGATTTAATAAAGGATGTGTATAAACATGTTTAGTAAAGATTCAATCCTTTATCAATTAAATGTAGTCAGTAAAATAATCGCACTAATGATGATGATAATTAGTATTATTTTAGCTAAAATGCCAATTTTAATGATAATCATAGCTCTAATATTACTATATCTTGCATTCAATTTTAAATATTTACTAATTTATAGTTTATTGATTTTAGTACTCAGTATTAGTAATATTTTTTATCCACTACCAATGTGGATAATCAAAATATTAATGATCTTTGGATATGTAGTATTAGTAAAAAAATGTACTTCATCTGATGAATTAAAGTATTTATTAGAGGTAACAATATATAAATGGAAACACAAAAAAATTACCTATTACTTTTTATATCAAATCTATTTCTTTGATCACATGAGACAAAATATAGAAATGTTAAAAAAATTAAAAGAGGAATATGGAATGCCAAAGAAATGGTCAAAATTTATTATCAAAAAATCATATCAAAAAACCAAATATGGAATGCAAGAATTAATGATGATAAACAATCTACGTTTCTATAATAACTCAAGTAAAAGAACATATTTAGAAAGACAAACCTGGGAAATTTGGGATAGCATTTATTTATTTTTACATACTATATTCCTCATATTTATTATCATGTATGGAGGCTAAAATGAGATACAAAATCATTTTTTCCTATGACGGAACAAATTTTAATGGTTATCAAATACAGCCTAATCTAAGAACTGTACAAAAGGAATTACAAAAAGCTGTAAGTTATCTAAATCAGCAAACAGATACTTCAGTTCAATCATCTGGAAGAACAGATAAGGGGGTACATGCTTTAGGACAAGTTGCACACTTTGATTTAGATGTAGAAATCTCCATTGAGAAAATCAAAAGAGGATTAAATTCTAATTTGCCAAAAGATATCCACATTATCTGTGTAAAAAAAGTATCAAAAAACTTTCATGCTAGGTTCAAAGCTAAGAAAAAAGAATACACCTATAAAATAAATATAGGAGAATATGATCCACTAGAAAGAAACTATATTTATCAATATAATCGTCCATTAGATGTAGCCAAAATGAAAGAAGCAATTAAATATTTTGAAGGTACTCACGATTTTACTTCTTTTGTATCCAGCGAAGATATAAGAGAAAATAAAGTGAGAACCATTTTTAAAACCAATATTCAAAAAAAGAACAATATTATCGAAATTAATTTTCAGTCAGATGGTTTCATGAAGTACCAAGTAAGAAATATGGTAGGCCTACTAATCTACATTGGTTGTGGAAAAAAAGAAGCATCAGATGTTCAAAAAATGCTAACTGCTAAAGATAGAACCCAATCTGTAAAAACAGCTCCACCAGAAGGACTATATCTAAAAAAGGTATGGTATTAAAAAGCGTTAAATTCTAAGTAAAGTGTACAATTCTTTATTTACTTTTTTGATGAAGAGTATTGTATAATAAATCAGTATCAAGTCCAGCTACCATTGACTGAATGCCATAAAAACTATAATAAGTAAGCAATTGGTAATGGCTAAAATAAACCCGCTATGTTTGCCATTAACAATACCATAATTACAAAACTAGCAGCATAACAATTGTGCACTTTCAATAAAAATCTACAGTATTAAAAAAGTGAATAAAAAAGAAAGTGAATAAAAAAGAAAGCTTTTATGTGAATAAAAAAGAAAGCTTTTATTGACTTTGACACTTGTTTATAATATAATCTTAAATGGTACATTTTATATATTCCAAATTCTTCATGATATCTTGGGAAAATATAATGAAGAGAAGGAAAAAGTAAAAGGAGAATATATATGACAAGTTTTATGCAAAAAAAAGAAACAGTTGATCGTAAATGGTATGTGATTGATGCGAAAGATCAACCATTAGGAAAAGTAGCAGCCAAAGCAGCTCATATGCTAAGGGGAAAACACAAAGCTACTTTCACACCACATATTGATTGTGGAGATTATATTATCATTATTAATGCAAAAGAAACAAAGTTAACCGGAAACAAACTAAACAACAAAATGTATTACAATCATTCTATGTATCCGGGTGGATTAAGAGAAAGAACAGCAAAAGAAATGAAAGAAAAGTATCCAGTTGAAATGATGGAAAGAGCGGTAAAAGGAATGCTTCCGCACAATAGATTAGGACGAACAATGTATAAAAAATTATTTGTATATGAAGGAGAAACTCATCCACATATGGCTCAAAAGCCTACTGTGATTGAGTTTTAATAGGAGGACATATAATGGCAAAAGTATATACTGGAACAGGTAGAAGAAAAACTAGTGTAGCTAGAGTTACATTAACACCAGGAAAAGGCAAAATTACCGTAAACGGAAAAGATGTACATGAATATTTACCTTATGAAACCTTAATCATGGATTTACAGCAACCACTAGTATTAACAAATACAAAAGAAACGTTTGATGTAGATGCAAAAGTTCAAGGTGGAGGGTTTTCAGGACAAACTGGTGCGATTCGTTTAGGAATCACAAGAGCATTATTAAAATATGATGAATCAACCCCTGCTGACTCTGAAAACAGTTTCAGAAAAATTTTAAAATCAGCTGGATTTATTACTCGTGATCCTCGTAAGAAAGAACGTAAAAAACCAGGTTTAAAGAAAGCACGCCGTGCACCACAATTCTCAAAACGTTAAAATTGTGTTTTAAAAAGTCCGATATATTCGGACTTTTTCGTTACTCTCAAAAAGAATTTGAGGTATGAGTGAGGAATGCGTTTTCAAGGATAGCAGTCATGATTCTGAACCTAAAATATTGAATGAACCAATCATCGTGGATGTAAGGAGATGTGGGGACGCACTATACCATAATAAAGAACTAGATCCGATCAGGTTTTATCTGTATTTCCTAAAGAAGAAACTATGATCAAATACTGATCATAATACAAAAGAATAAAGTTATGATAAAAGAATTTGGGAAAGTCTGCATTCAGACTTGAAGAATACTAAAAAAATACAAAGTCTGAAGTAAAGTATCATAAATCATGATATAATAAACAATAACCTTAGAATAAGCCAAACAAACATGAATTTGATCGGTGAAAAAGGGAATAAGTAAAAATACCATAATATGGAAAGTAAGGAGAAAGAAAGTGAAAAAAGTAGAAGCCCAAGCATTAGCACCAGAAAAATCAAAATTAGTAATAGAGTACATTTGCCAAATATTATCAGATCCAGAAAAAGTGAATGCCCAGATGAATTTCACATCATACAAAAGAGAAAAAATGTGCACACTCGACATATATATTCCAAGTAGAAATGTTCAAAAACGTTTAGATTTAGGAATTAGTAAAGAACATAGTTTGGTACTGTATGAACAATTACTAAATGATCTGTTAGATACCTTTGCAGAGCACGAAACGATAGGAGTAACGAAATACTACTCGCTAAAATCAATGGAAGAAAATTTTTCAGGGATCAATGCTGTGAATTCAGCTGGAAGCAAAATCAAAATCAATTTAAACAGCAGTGGGAAAGACTTCATGGAATTAATTTCACATTATACTCAAAGATATGATGAATTTATGGAAATGGCGAATCATCGAAAATCACAGAACACCAAACTAAGATAATAAGTCAAATGTAAATTCAGTTATAAGAGATAAAAAGGAGCGTCACTTTAATGAATAATACACTAAGATAGCCCGAAGTAAAGTTTTAATACCGCAATGTTATGTGAATAGGACGAAAAGTATAACAAATTATCGTAGTGGAAGATAGAAGTGATAAGGAATAAATAACAACCCGAAACAAAAATTACCCAAAATCGAAAGAATAGAAACACAAACAATGAAAAGAGAAAACAGAATATAGTACTATCCGATAATATTACATACGGATATTCTGATCGATTTTTAGAGTGGTATAATGAGTGTAAACCTTTATATAGATATGATAAGAAAAGAGATCAAAAAGAAGTGTAAGTTGATCAACTTTCATCAAAGTCAAAAAATAAAGAAGAGAATTGAACAAAATACCTAACAAAGTAATAATAATCTATGTCAAAACTGTCATCAATAAGCATAATAGTTCGGATAGTCTAATTTTTTCTTCACGAAAGGAGAATAGACATGATCATAAACGTTAGTGAAAGATGTGACATTGTAGCTTTTTATCCTCGTTGGTTTATGAATCGCTTAAAAGCAGGTTATGTCGATGTGAGAAATCCCTTTTATGAACACCAAGTAAGTAGAATCATTCTTAGCAAAGAGACCATTGACTTAATTGTTTTTATCACCAAAAACCCTATCCCCATTCTAAAATATTTAGAGGATATCCCATACCCATTTCTGTTTCAAGTAACCATCACCCCATATCGAAAAAATATCGAACCCTATGTTGCATCCAAAAGAAAAGTAATCGAAGCGGTTCAACAAATCTCCAAAAAAATCGGAAAAGAACGAATGATAATAAGGTATGATCCCATCTTTATCAGTAAAGAATATGATTTAGGATATCACTATCAAATGTTTGAAAAGTTATGCAGTCAGATCGCACCATATACCAAAAGAATAATTATCAGTTTTCTAGATATAAAGAAAAATACCATAAAACATAGCCATGACATCAAACAAATCCCCTTTAGCAAAGAATTAATAGAAGAACTAGCTCAAAAATTTTCTCAAATTGCCAAGAAATATCAATTAGAAATTAGTACTTGTGGAGAAAATATCAACTTAACAAAATTCAACATATCTTCAAAATCTTGTTTAGACAGACAAGAAATCGAAACAATAATTGGGAAAAGAATAGAAATAAAAGAAAGAAAAAGTCGAATGTTTTGCCACTGTTTAAAATCAGTAGATATAGGTAGCTATAATTGTTGCCCTCATTTTTGTAAATATTGTTATGCCAATTATCAAGAAGAAAGAGTTCTCGAAAATATCAAAACACATAACTCTAATTCCTCATTATTACTAGGCCGTATAACCCAACGAGATGAAATAAAGATAAGATCCAAATAATGGATCTTTTTCCATATAAAAAGATTGTCAGTAAAAAAAGAAAATATAATAGATGTGAACATATATTCATACAAGGAGAAAATATGAAAGGAGCTTGTGAATGCCCAATCATTCATCGTGATAAAGTAGATAAAGTAAAAAAACAAATGTTATCAGATGACATTTTATTTGATCTGGCTGAATTATTTAAGATTTTCGGAGATATTATTAAGATGAAAATTATCTGTACTTTAAAAGAAAATAAATTATGTCTCTGCAATATTGCTTATATCACCAATTCCACTCAATTGGCTATCTCTAATCAACTACGAATCTTAAAACAAACCAAATTAATCAAAGCGAGAAAAGCAGTTTACTACTCACTAGCCGACAATCATGTCATATAAATATTTGAAATAGGATGTCGGCATCTTAAAGAAATATAGTGATACCTAAAAAATTAAATTGCCCAAATTGTACCAACAAGATTCAGATCATACTTTCCACTCAAAAAGAATGCCACAATGTAATTATAAATTTAGCCAATCTAAAATTAAGTTTAGAATCGGATAGTAAAGAAGTTTATTTAAAAATTGTAAAAATAGTGAAAAATAGAACCAGAAGCTAGAAGTATTAGAAAAAACAAACAACTGGTAAAACGGAAAACTATGCCATATCTCGCTTATTAATTGGAATATTCTTAATGACAGCAAGACAATTAATACGATGACTTCTTCAAAAGAAATCTTAATAATTTGATCCTATGAGGTACTATGATATA
>JAQXIG010000106.1 GCA_029007685.1 bacterium
AAGGTGGTATGGCTAATGTTTATTTAGCCTATGATACTATTTTAGATCGTAGAGTAGCTATTAAGATATTACGTGGTGATTTATCTAATGATGAAAAGTTTGTCCGTCGTTTTCAAAGAGAAGCATTGTCCGCATCATCGCTTTCTCATCCTAACATTGTAGAAATGTATGATGTTGGAGAGGATAATGGACTTTACTATATTGTCATGGAATATATTGAGGGAAAAACCCTAAAACAATTAATCAAAAAAAGAGGAAGTTTAACTTTAAGTGAAGCTATTGATATTATGCTTCAATTAACTGATGGTATTTCACATGCTCATGATAGTTATATCATTCATCGTGATTTAAAACCACAGAACATCATGATTAGAGAAGATGGCAGTATTAAAATTACTGATTTTGGAATTGCGATGGCCTTAAATTCTACCCAACTTACTCAAACTAATTCCGTAATGGGATCTGTACATTATCTGCCACCTGAACAAGCTAGTGGCAAAGGTTCTACTATTCGCAGTGATATTTATTCTATGGGAATACTGTTCTATGAATTACTAACTGGAACCTTACCATTTCGTGGCGATAATGCTGTAGAAATTGCCTTAAAACAATTACGTGATGAAATTCCGAGTATCCGTAAGAAAAATTCGGCGATTCCACAAAGTGTCGAAAATGTAGTGTTAAGAGCTACAGCCAAAAATCCGAAAAATCGTTATGCGGATGCTAAAGAAATGCATGCCGATTTACTTACGGTATTAAACGATGAAAGAATCAGTGAAAAAAAAGTAGAATTCAAATATTCAGAACATGAAGTAGATGATAACACCAAAAGTATTAGTACTATAAAAAAGAAAACGGACGAAAGGATAAAAGGAGAAGAAGAAGTATCGGGAGAAGAAGAATGGCTAGAAAATGATTTTCTAGAAGAAGATAAAGTGATTAAGAAAACCAATGTGGTAATTTGGATTCTAACTGGAATTTTCTTATTAGTAGTAATTTTTGTATTATCGATTACACTCATCATTCCCCAATTTACCAAAGTACCTGATATTAAAATTCCTGATGTTAGTGGACTTACGGTAGTTGAAGCTGAGCAAAAATTGAAAAAGGAAGGATTTGAAGTAGCGATAGAAACCAGAAAAGAAGAAAATGCTACTATTGAAAAAGGATCCGTAATCAAAACTTCTCCAGCTACGGGCAGAAGTGTAAAAAAGGGAACTATGATTACTATTTATGAATCTCTTGGTCAAGCCGTTTATGAAGTCGAAGATTATACAGGACAAAATTATATTGAGGTTCAAACTTTATTAGAAAAAGTACATGGCCTAAAAGTAAGCATTGAAAAACAGGATGTTGAAAATAGCGATCTATACGAAGAACTAGAGATTATTGGTCAAAGTGTAGAAAAGGGGACGGAGTTAGCTAAAGGGGAAGAAATTACTTTATATATTGCGAATATAGAGGACGGCTACCCTAATATGGTAGAAGATGGGTGGACCGTAGATGATGTAAAGGCTTTTTGTGAGAAATACGGAATAGAACTCACTATTAATTATGAATCAACATCTAATTATGTTGAAGGAACTTTAATTAGTCAATCACGTTCCCCAAAAACTCCAATTGTATCAGGTTCCACCTTAAAAATTGTTGTGGCCCAAGCTCCTAATGAAAATGCATCTGGTGAGCCAAGTCCAACAGATAGTCCAGAACCTACTCCAACTTCAGGTGCTGATACTAGCACAACGACATCACAATAAGAAAGGAACACTTTATGAAAGGTCAAATTATAAAAATAGTAAGTAATCTATGTTTTGTAAAGAATGGCAAAAAAATATACGAATGTCATCCTCGTGGAAAATTTAGAAATCAAAATATTGCTCCCATAGTAGGAGATTATGTGAAATTCGATGAAGAGCATCAATACATACTAGAAATTCTACCTCGTAAAAACGAGTTATTAAGACCTTTTGTTAGTAATATCGATCAAGGTATCATTGTCACCAGTGCTAAACAACCAGACTTTTCCACTAATTTATTAGACAAGTTAATCACTACTCTAGAACATCACCATATTACTCCGATTATTTGTTTAACTAAGTTAGATTTATTAAGTAATCAAGAAAAAAAACAACTAAAAAAGATTATGAGATACTATGAGAATATAGGATACCAAGTATTCAAAAATACCGATAAAAGAAAGATCAAAAAGATTTTCAAAAATAAAACTACGGTATTTACTGGTCAAACTGGAGCAGGAAAAAGTACTCTATTAAATCATCTTGATAAAAGTTTAAATTTAGCCACTGGTGAGATTTCAAAAGCATTAGGAAGGGGAAGACATACTACTCGTCATGTTGAATTACTAGAAATAGCGAAAGGTAAGGTCGTAGATACACCAGGTTTTTCTTCGATAGATTTTAACGACATGTCAATGGAAGAGATTAAAGATACTTTTATAGAGTTTAGAAAATATCCTTGCCCATATCAAGACTGCAGTCACTTAAATGAAAAAGAGTGTCAAGTAAAGAGTAAAGTGAAAGAAGGGAAAATACTTTCCTCACGTTATGAAAACTATTGTAAATTTATAACGAAAAGTAGGTGATAATATGAAAATTTCAGCTTCCTTTTTAGCAGAAAAAAAGATAGAAAAAGCAATTTATAAATTAGATCATACTGATGCTGATTATATTCATGTTGATGTGGTAGATGGTAAGTTTGTAGATGGAAAAAAGATACCGCTTCGTAAATTAAAGAAGATATACAAATTAACATCGAAACGCTTAGATGTTCATTTGATGGTAAAAAAACCAAAAAAATACATAAAGAAGTTTGTAACTATGAATGCTGAGCGAATTATAATTCATCTTGAGTTAAAAAAAGATTTAGAGAAAAATTTAGAGTTAATTCATAAATTTGGAATTAAAAATGGTCTGGCTATTAATCCGAATACTGATATCAGTTATTTAGAACCATATTTAGATAAAATTGATAGTATTTTAGTCATGAGTGTCATGCCGGGCTATGGTGGTCAAAAATTTATAGAAAATACCACAACTCGATTAATAGAAATTAAAAAAATGCTATTACAGCATCCTAACATAGAAATAATGGTAGATGGTGGGATCAATGAAGATACCATCGAATTCGTCAAAATAGCAGATATAGTAGTAAGTGGTTCTTATATCACCAAAAGTAAAAATTATCAAGATCAGATTGATAAATTAAGACAGAAAAAAAAGAATCGTGACCATCTAGATATACCAAAGCGTATGGAGTCTTAATCAGACTCTTTTTTGTGTTCATGACCGGATAAAATTCTAAGTGATTTCAAAAGCATAAACTCTAAAAAAAGATGGAAATATCCATCTCTAATAAAAAGGAAGTAAATAATTATTCGTTTACTTCTGTGGTGTTTTGATCTGTTACTTTTTGATCTTTTCTAGAAGTTCTTAATTCTCTAGCACTAATTCTAACTTTAGTCCCATCTTCTAATCTAACAGTTTGAAGATTAACTCCTTGTTTCTTTCTAGTAGCATTTAATGCATGAGAACGTTTATTTCCAAATAAAGGTTTTTTCTTAGTTACTTTAACTGCCATTTCTTATTTCCTCCTTTTTGATACATAATTAACTTGCGCTTATAACTTTACCATAAATTAAAAGATAAGTCAAACAAATAAAGTATTTATTTTACGAATATCAATAGAATAATCTTCTGCTGATTTTTTTTGGTTTTATCATTTTCATGAAGTAAAGGCAGAAAAGTTGTGGTAATATAATAATGAAGGAGGAAAAATATGTACGTACCTTTAGCTGTTAAAACTAACTATTCCTTACTATCTAGTTTAATTACCATTGATGATCTCATACAATATGCCAAAGAGTATCATATTTCCTCTTTAGCGATTGCTGATAATAATATGTTTGGTACTATGGAGTTTTATAAAAAATGTAACCAAAATAATATCAAACCAATCATTGGATTAGAAATCAATTTAGAAAACGATAAATTATTTCTCTATGCTAAAAACTATCAAGGATATCAGTCACTAATCAAATTATCTACTATTCAAAGTGAACGGAATGTATCACTAGAAGAATTAAAAGAGTTTGTTAAAGAAGTAATTGCGATTGTTCCACTAGAATATCAAAATACTTATATGATATTAGCAAAGGAAATAAATGATTTATATCTTAGTTATCAAAATCGTCAGGAAGAAAAAGAGGCAAGACTAATAACGAACAAAGTAGTTTTTTTAAATCCAGTACATTATTTGTATAAAAAAGATAGTGAGTATTTAAAATACTTATATATGATTCGTGATGGCAAAACCATAGCGAGTGATCAAAACTATGATATTCATCATAAAGAAATCAAGAACATAGAGGAGGTTTATGAACTTTCTAGTAATGAAGGATTGTTTGAAACTCAAAAAATATCCGAACAATGTAATTTAGAATTTCCTGATGTAGAGCCTTTACTTCCTATTTATAATGATACCAATGGTCTTACTAGTTATGAATATTTAGTAAATTTATCAAAAGTTGGATTGCTTAGACGCTTAAAAAATCAAGTGCCACAAGTGTATGTAGAACGATTGTCTTATGAGCTATCCGTAATTGAAAAGATGGGGTTTGCAAACTATTTTTTAGTAGTTTATGATTTTATTAAATATGCCAAAAAGAATAACATATTAGTAGGACCAGGTCGTGGTAGCGGTGCTGGATCATTAGTGTGCTATTCAATCGGAATTACTGATATTGATCCAATTCATTATGATTTATTGTTTGAGCGTTTTCTAAATCCAGAGCGTATTACTATGCCCGATATCGATACTGGTGCGACACGTTCAATACTGAAAAGGTATTGCACTATTTAAAAGAAAAATTATGAAGTATTATTGGTACAAAAGAGCTAGAGCTCGCCTGTAAGAAAAGTAATTGAGTAATTTAAATAGGAGAACTATTAAATTGAAGTTAGGAATGATAGAGTAACGCCTTGAAACTAACTCGCTAAGACTCCGACACGCAATAAAAGAAGTAATTCTAATTGTGTGAAGCT
>JAQXIG010000107.1 GCA_029007685.1 bacterium
TTTAATTTCATCATCACTTGATAAACCAAATGCACGTAATAATGTAGTTAAAGGAACTTTTCTAGTTCTATCAATTCTAACATACACAACATCTCTAGCATCAGTTTCAAACTCTAACCAAGTACCACGATTAGGAATAATCTGTGAAGTAATCAAAACACGACCATTTTTATCAATTTCACGGTTAAAATACACACTAGGACTACGAACCAATTGTGATACTATAACACGTTCTGCACCATTAATAACAAAAGTTCCACTATCTGTCATAATAGGCATGTCCCCTAAGAATATTTCTTGTTCTTTTACTTCACCAGTTTCATGATTAAATAAACGAACATCAACTCTTAAAGGTGCAGCATAAGTAGATTCACGGTCTTTACATTCTTTAATAGAATATCTAGGTTCATCAAAATGATAATCTCCAAATTCTAATGATAGTGTTCCTGCAAAATTTTCCACAGGGAATAAATCATCAAAAACTTCTTTGATTCCAACATTGACAAACCATTGATAACTTTTAGTCTGAATCTCCAATAAATCTTTGAGTTCATAAGTATTTCTAATTCTAGAAAAACTTCTTCTTGTACGGTGATCACCGCATTTAATCGTCTTATACACCACTTAAATTCACCCCTATACACATAATAATCAAAGAACATATTTATAAAAAAATAATACGTTGCCAATTTATATTATTAACACAATTTTATCAACAAGTCAACGAAAATCGCATCTAATAACAAAAAAACCTTTATTTTTATTGACTATACTAACATTATATATTTTTTTAAGATCGGAAATCGTCGATTTAGCACCCTGATCCTTATGAATCACCAAAAACAAACTACCACCAACAACCAAATGTTTCTTAGCATTCATCAAAATAGAATACAGAATTTTCTTACCTGCTCTAATAGGAGGATTAGTAACTATATATTGATAGGTTCCCTCTACTTTTTCATAAGTATCACTTTCAAAAATATGAACGTCCAAATGATTCATCTTAGCATTCATCTTAGCTAAGTGAAGTGCCCGTCTATTCACATCACACATATCAATTGAACACGAAGTAACTTTTTTCAGAAATAATCCAATCGGACCATAACCACACCCCATATCAAGAACTTGTCCAGTCATCTCTTCTAAAGGCAAACTCTCCAATAATAATCTAGTACCAAAATCCAACTTTCCTTTTGAAAAAACGCCGTTATCCGTGTTAAATAACAATTCAGTTCCTAATATATCTACTTTTATTTCTCGAATTTGACTCTCCAAATCTACAGTATCAAAATACTGAGGCAGAATATCATCTCCTACAAACTAAAAAACCCAACTATTAACAATATAATAGTTAGGTCTCCTTTCGTACCTATATAATACATTAGCTTAAGCAAAAGGTCAAGAACAAAATAAAGATTGTCAAGGTTTTAGACGTTTTTTTACAAAATTATTTTATTTCCTCAACATTAGTACATATAGAAGCACCATCAGCATCCTGAATACAGGTATACTTATATTGTTCTAATTTTAATCAACAAACTGAATAAAAATCGGATCACTAACAAGAATCACCAAAAATAATAAACAATAAGATTAGGGCTATTATACTCAGAATAATAGATATTCGTAATAGAAGCAACCACTCCACTATAATAATAATACCCATATAACCCTATTTCATCAACAGAAGCAGAAGCAACTTATCACGAATAAGATTACACAGAGGTATTACTACCACATCGATCTAAAACAGAAAATATACATTTACTATTAGTCGTAAAATCTCAAAACCCAAACCACAATGAACAGTAAAAATATCTCTAACAATATAATATAAGTCAATCAAAAGTCTCATACCATTTGATTCATTAGCAAAAACAACTCAATCTCTCTTGTAAAAATAATCTTCGTATAAAGATGATATATTCGTAATATGAATACCAATAACCCTATCTACTAAATTGTTAACAGCAGAGTTATCTAAAACAAACGTTTTAACTGCCTTCCCATTCCCTATCTCATTCAATGAATTCGAATTATTCTTTCTCTGTAGCATAATTATACTATTGATTTTGATTAGAATTCTTACTATTATTCTTTCCCAATACTAATAGATAAATCGATACTACCATTAAGAGCAAAACAATAAGGAATGTCCTAATGATGAGACTATTTAATACTTTCTGTTCTATTTCTTTCTCATTTTTATTTTCCTTGAGTTACCTCCCACACCCAAACTTTTTGCCAACTAGGTTCTCTAAACAAAAAAAACTCAATGGACAATCATCTAAACGAAGCAATAACTAAACAACGCAACTACAAATCACACTAAGGATATCGTACATTTTAGTAGTTAACAACAAAAATATCATTTGCAAAATTAATGTAAAAGTAGTATAATAACGCCCATAACAAAGGAGAATATAATATGCTACATACAGAATACGAAATCAGAATCTATATAGAAACTGAATTAGCAGAACTAAAATTGACTCAAAAAGAAGAAGAAAGATATCTAAAACATATTAAAAAAATAGACAATCGCATAAATCACCCTACATGTAAGATTTCATTAGATTGTTTCGAATATACAAGTCAAAAGATTGAAGAACTATATAATAGATTTACATTTGAAGGCTTTGATCCAGAGACAAGTATTCAATTAACCAAAAAAGCCTTCTTATTTGATGAGTGGCAAGAAATCAAACTATATTTAGATTTTATAAGGGTTATAGATGCTGAAAAATTTGCAATAAATGAAATGATCTTCTTATCAAAAAATAAAATAAATATTGCCCACGCTAAAAAAATGTATTTAAAAACAAACCAAAATATCTCTAACTATACAGCCAAAAACATTGTAAAAAGTACCGATCAAGAGTTTGAAGAAAAATTCAAGATAAACATCGCAGAACTATTACAAAAATACCCAATAACTAACAAGGTAAAACAAGTACTATCTTATTTAGCCTATCTAAATGATTCACAACTAGAAACGGAATTAAAAATAACAAGAGAACAATTAGCTCAGCTTTACCCTACAACCCTAGAAGAAATAAGTACTTTAAAAATGCTAGCCAATTTAAATGATAGAGAAATCAAAGAAAGATATGGCATCTCAAGACAAGAATTATTAACAAAATGCCCATTGAACAACGATACACTAAAAGCTTTAAGATCCATTCAAAATACCAGCGAAAAGACAGTTCAAAAAATATTCAACAAACCAAAATCAGAAGTATTAAGGATGAGAACCATTACTACTGAAATGATCAAAATCGCAAATGAAAGAACAGTTAGATTAAAAAAATTTCAAGAACTGTACAAAATCAAAGAAGAAAAGAAAGTCATGAAAAAAGGAACGATTCAATAACCAATAATGGTTCCATAATAGTTAGTGATGGTAATTTGATATGAACCCCGTTTCTTATGTCCAAGAAACGGGGTTCATATCAGAAACTCATGATGCTATACTCCTGAATTTTGTATAGACTGTGGCTGTATGTGACACGATAAAATGAGCTTATGATAAAAACTGTTTAGCGAAAATTCCTAAACTATCTAACTATCATACTATTCTTTTACTTGATAAGCAAGAATTCTATTGTAAACATTGCAAGAAAACATTTTCTGCTACTACTACACTAGTTGATTTTCATAAGCAAATTTCTAATAATACAAGATTATACGTTATTTTGGATTTGATGGAAAAAGGGAGTGAAAAAGATATAGCTAAAAGAAATCATATTTCTACCAATTCTGTTAATAAGATTTTAGATTCTATCTGTAATGATAAGTTAATTAAAAACAACGGTACTCTTCCTGTATCTTTTGGTATTGATGAAGTGACTACCACTAAAGATACAAAAGACAAATATGCTTTTATTATTGTTGAACATTCTAAAAAAATATCTTTGACTTACTAGATAGCAGAAAGAATTTAGATATAGAAAAATATTTTAAAAGATATCCTAGACAAGAAAGAGAAAAAGTGAAGTTTTTCACTCTTGATTTATAGGGCTCTTATTATGCACTAATGCACTCATTGTTTCCTAATGCCATTTTAATTCCAGATAGATTTCATTTCGTCCTCCAACCTAGAAACTCTTTTGATAAAACTAGAATTAAATTAATATGTAAAAACAATCCTGATTATAGAAAATATAAAAAATATTGGAAGTTATTATTCAAAAATGAAGATAAACTGGATGATACTAAAAAATTTTATTCCAAAAATTTTAAAACTGAAGTTACTCAGAAATATATAGTTACTTACCTAATTAATAAAGATCCTATTATTAATTCTTCATATAATTATTATCAAGGAATATTAAAAGCCATTAAGAATAAAGATAAGAATAAATTTATCAACATAATTCATCACTTATCAAAGAAACAGGCATCTCAATATATAAATAAAACAACTAAAACACTATTAAAAATGGAAAAATACTTATTAAATTCATTTGATTATGATTTATCTAATGGTATCG
>JAQXIG010000108.1 GCA_029007685.1 bacterium
AATTATATCAAAATTACATTAAAAAAGTAAGGATAGTAAGCTTAAATTTTGGGAATAAAAGCAATCCTTACAAATCAATTATATAACATTAACATTAAAATAAAAAGACTATTAACAAATTTTACTTTGTCAACAGTCTGAGATCATTTAAGTATTTTAAATGATCTAGCAATCATAGATTATTCTTTATTAGTGACATTCATATCTTCTATCATTTGCACAAATAATAAGGACTAAGAATACAATTAGTACTATCCATAACCAAGAACCTTGATTACAATTGTGGCCATGTCCATAGCCATAACCATAAAACATAAAATCACTACTCCTCTCTAATATATTATATTTTTAGAGAAGAAAAGTGCTATAGAAATCATTGTATTTCAGAAAAAAGACTGATTCATAGATATTTACTTTACACTATAATATGAATTGCGAGCATAGGTTTATAAATTATAATTCGTACTACATAAATTAAAATGTGATGTATAAATGAAATCATAATATTTGTTGTTTCTCTATTTCAATAATTTAGTCAATTTAGGAGTAAATAATGAAAGTATTAAGTGATATATTTTTAGAGTAAAAATAATAATTTATCTATCCTAAGATGGGAATCAGACAAAAAATAGAAAGAATTTTAAATAATTGATGAAGTGATAAGGAGATCAAAGTATGTTGTTTTTAAGAAATAAATGAGAATAATATCGACTTAGTGAACGAAATGTTGGATCACTATTACTTTAGAATGTTAGAGCGTTTTCTGATGAAGGCACAACCTCATATACAATATCATATCATTGCAGTTAGAGTAGATGTTTTTTTAAAGCTAAACAGAGGGAAAAATAAAAGGAAGATAAAATCTTTAGATTATATAGATTCTATTTTTATAGAATATAAAACGCTAATAGGAGATATGAATATGATTTCATATGTTCCTGAAGTTCATACTATATTACAACAAAATGTTAATTACATTACGTTATCTAGAAATAAAAAAGATAATTATAAATAGGAGATAACTAAGAAAGATATTTTATGGATGAAGGCACTGATCATAATCGGTTATTATTACGATTTATTAAAATCAAAAAGGAAAAAAGTTTAGTTTCGACTTTCTTTCTTTTTGATTTCCTATTGTGATCTTTAGATTTTTGAAATCTTTTATTCTTATCATTTACGTTAATTGTAATGTTAGTATATTCTTCTATTAAATCCTATCTTTTTTGACTGTATTCCGGAAATTTTCCTTCTATATAAGAAGCTCTTAGGTAAGGAAGCTCCTCTAGAGTTTTTATTATTCTAAATGGGTGCCAATATCGATATCTGTTAGAGCTAGTTTTAACAATTCATTTCTCACAACATCAAATCTTCATGGGATTGTTTGTATTTTATAAATGCATATAACTCTGTTAGTTACTCAACGACAAATCAATTGTTCTCTTATTTATAAAAAATGGTATAGCCTCAAACTATACCATTTAGAGAGATTTTATGTTTTAGAAATTGTCAAGGAGCAATCTTATTCTTGACTACTATATTATATGTAAAGTCTCTAGATTTACTTATCACTTTTACCTAGATTTTATTGTATGAAGATTATATCATTTAAGACCATGTATAATTGTAATTTGACAAAAAGATCATTTTTTGCTATCATAGTTACTTGTCCCGTATAAAAGAGGTGTTTATAGAATGTTTTATAATGAGACAAAAACCATGGAACTAGTGGAGGAAGATCCGTCCCTGATATTTGAATTAATCAAACAAGACCGTCTAGAACTAGTAGGCAAAATATTAAAGAAAAAAAGAGTGGATATTAACACATGCGATGAAGCTGGAAATAGTGTCCTAGTTCGTTTATTAAAACACGGTGCTTATGATTTGGTATTAGATAATATGGGAAATAAAGATTGGGATGTCAATCATCAAAATCTAGACGGAAACACATTTGCTCACTATTTGGTTTCAATTAACTATGTGCATGTAATTGAAATTATTGCCAAATTAAAAAAGAACAAAAAATTCTTACCCAATATAAAAAATAATAAAGGAGAAACTATTTTAGATAAATCCATTAATGATCATTACATATATACAACTGTGAAAATACTAGAAGATGCTAGATTTAATAATATAGATATCATATCGTTTAAAAACCTCTATGATACCTATATTAAAAGCAATAATTACGGGAAGTATTCAAAGATTACAAATCTAGAAATCATCATTGAAAACTTAGAAGAAAAAACACTATTACCAAGAATGGAAAAACTAATTCTATTCATTAAAAGTAATTTTGAGGTAATCAAACAGGAAGTATTAAGTAATAAAAGATCAATCTGTATGGATAATATAATTAATAATGTTTTAAAAGAAAGTAATAGTTAAGATTGCTTTCTTTTACTTTATTGTGATATCATGATAAAATAAAATTCACGAATCAAAAAAATGTTATAATATTAAAGATTGGATGTGAAAAATATGCAACTACCAAATTACAAACAAGCAAAGCAAAGAATCAAAGAAAATGTCAAAATAGAAAACTATGAAAATTCTGCTATCTACCAAGAACTTGGCTCAGGAAAAACCTATCATTTAAAAACCTATGGTTGCCAAATGAATGAACACGATAGTGAAAATATCGAAGCTATGTTAGAGCAGTTAGGTTTTACAAAAGAGGAAAATATGGAAGCAGCAGATTTAGTACTGTTAAATACTTGTTCTATTCGTGAAAATGCTCATAATAAAGCCTTTGGAATGCTAGGTAGATTAAAACATTTAAAAGAAACTAAAAAAGATTTAATTGTTGGCCTCTGTGGGTGTATGGCTCAAGAAGAAGGTGTAGTAAATGAAATTTTAGAAAAGCACAAAGAAGTAAACTTTGTTTTTGGAACTCACAATCTTCATCATTTGCCTCAAATTTTAAAAAAACATCTTGATACTTCCCAACAACAAATTGAAGTATTCAGTAAAGAAGGAAACTTAATTGAAGGACTACCTGTAAAAAGAACCAGCAAACACAAGGCTTATGTAAATATCATCTATGGATGTGACAAGTTTTGTACATACTGTATTGTACCATATACAAGGGGAAAACAAAGAAGTCGAAAAAAAGAAGACATTCTAAAGGAAATTCAACAATTAGTAAAGGATGGTTATCAAGAAGTAACACTATTAGGACAAAATGTAAATGCCTATGGAAAAGATTTAGAAAACAACTACCATATGGAAGACCTTTTAGAAGATGTTGCTAAAACCAATATTCCACGTGTTCGTTTTATGACCAGTCATCCTTGGGATTTTACTGATAAAATGATTGAAGTTATCGAAAAATATCCCAATATTATGCCGTTCATTCACCTACCAGTACAATCTGGATCGAGTAGAATTTTAAAGCTAATGGGAAGAAGGTATACCAAAGAAGATTACCTAACTTTATTGGATAAGATCAGAAATAGAATTCCAAATGTTAGTATTTCAACCGATATCATCGTCGGTTTCCCTGGGGAAACTGAAGAGGATTTCAAAGAAACTCTAGATTTAGTAGAACATTGTAAATATGACAATGCTTATACCTTTATCTACTCAGCTCGTGAAAATACGCCAGCCTCTAAATTATTAGATGAAACTTCCCTAAAAGAAAAAGAAGAACGCCTATATCGCTTAAATAACATCGTCAATCAATATTTCTTAGAAAGTAATCAAAAACTAGTAGATAAAGTAGTAAAAGTTCTAGTAGAAGGTAAAAATGAAAATGGAAAAACTGACCTATATGGCTATACTGACACCAACAAATTAGTAAATTTTGACGGAGATGATACCTTAATTGGACAGATTATTGATGTCAAAATTACCAATGCCAAAACTTGGAGTTTAGATGGAAAAATCAGTGAATGCTAAAATTTTAAAAGAAGTAGAGAAACTTGTGACCTTTATCCAAGAAAGTGATGATTACCAAGATTACTTATATCTATCCAAAAAGCTAAAAAAACACAATCAAGCGCTTACTTGGATGGAAGAAATAAAAAGCATTCAAAAACAAATAGTCAGACTAGAGGTCGAAAATCAAGATACTACAAGTTTAGAAAAAGAAATCGAAAAAAAAGAGCAACTTCTAAAAGAAATTCCTCTTTATGTTGAATTCTTAGAAAAACAAGAAATTTTAAATAATTATTTTCAAATTATAAAACAACGATTAGACGATTACTTTACTAAAAAATTAAATATGTAGAGTAACGAAATATCCCTCAATTCATTGCTTTTTGTAAACATTTTACCCACCAAGCATAAATTAAATTGTGGAGGGATATTATGGCGAATTACAAAGAGATTGTTACGAAAGCTATCATAGGAAAAGGAAAGAAAACATTTACTACAACAGAAGCTATTACCCCAGAAACTTTACCTACTACAATTTTAGGATGTTGGGTAATCAATCATAATTTTAAAGGTCATCAAAAGGGCAATAAAATAAATATCGAAGGTAGTTATGACGTCAATATCTGGTATTCTTGTCTGGATGATACAAAAACAGAAGTGATTAGAAAAACGACAACTTATTTAGAAAGCGTAGCAGTTCCAAAACGAACCGATGGCAACTTAAGCAACGAAGAAGTAATTATTAGAAGTTTAAAACAACCATCTTGTACAAGGGCTGACATCGTAAATGGTAAGATCGAATATACCATTGAAAAAGAATTAGGGATTGAAATCGTTGGGGACACCAAAGTAAAAATTGCTTACGACGAAGAAGAAGATCCATGGGAAATCATAACTGACGAAACCACTGAGGAAGATATTAGAAATATCGAACAAGAAATTGATAATGAAGTAAATGAAGAATATCTTGATTAAAAGTATCGAATCAGATACTTTTTAAAGTGTCAACAAAAAATACTTGACACCAATGGCGATAGTGTTATATAATCAAGTTACAAACAAGAAATGGAGGAAAAAACATGGCAGTTAAATTAAGACTTACTAGAATGGGAGCCAAAAAAAGACCTACATACCGTATTGTAGCAAGTGACTCTCGTATAAAAAGAGATGGGAAATATTTAGAATTAGTAGGAAGCTATAACCCAATTTCTAAAGAAACTAAAATAAATGAAGAAGTAGCTTTAAAATGGTTATCTACTGGTGCTCAACCATCAGATACAGTAAGAAATTTATTCAGTAAAGCTGGAATTATGAAAAAGTTTGCAGAAACTAAGCAAGGAAAATAGAAATGAATATAGTAGAGTTCACTGAGTTTTTAGTAAAATCGTTAGTATCAAATGTTGACAGTGTATCTGTAAAAGAATTTGACAGTGATGAAGAAAATACGATTTTAATCCAAGTATTAGTAGATAATAATGATATGGGAAAAGTTATTGGAAAAGGCGGAAAAGTAGCCAATTCCATCAGATCATTAGTACAAGCTAGTAGCTATTTAAAAGAAAATAAAAAAGTAAAAATAAATATAGATAGTTTTTAAAATAAGACTATCTATATTTATTTTTTTTGAAGAAGAGACATTCCATCAACCATAAGAACTCAAATTAGTTATTATAAAACGTGGTCTTCTAGTTCTGATTGACAAATAGCCTAGGGGAAGGGTATACTTTAACTAAAAATCAATCATAGGAGTAAGAGTATGGGAAAAGTAGAAAAAAAGAGAAGAAAAACGATTGAAGAAGAGATTGATCAAAAATTAAAAAAACAAGCAATAAAGAAGAAAGAGGAAAAATCCAAAGAAGAAAAAGAAGGTAAAAAGAAATGGTTACTATTGGTACTCTTACTTTCTTTGTTTGTATTTTTAAGTATCGGAGTTACTTATTCTGTAAATGAAGAATTTAGAGAAAAAGTAGATGAAACGATGATT
>JAQXIG010000109.1 GCA_029007685.1 bacterium
ATCTCTTGTTTTAATAAATGTATTTCTCATTTCATATTCAGTTTTAAATTCACCAATTATATTCTGATACATAATAACACCTAATTTTAATATATCATTTTTATTGAAAAAGAAAAACCACCCATAGGGTGGAGAATGAAATTTATTTCATTCATTTTTTAGTTTTTCAATTTTTTTACTTTTAATATAGTTGGAATTGAAACACCAATAACTGTTATTCCTATTATACTACCAATTATACTAGAAGAATTGCTCCCTTTTTTATCATTTGTGGTAGTTACTTCTTTTTCATTTGAATTATTATTTAAATCAGTTTCAAAATCATCAATTTCATTACTGTTGTTATTTATATCTTCTTGATTTATAGTATTATCTTGATCTGAATCACTTATCAAATCTAGTTTGTTTTCTTCATCGTTATTATTTTTCTTATTTGAACTAGATTCTTTTTTATCGTTTGAACTAGATTCTTTTTTTTCATTTGAACTAGATTCTTTACTTTCAGTTGCTTGTGTTGATTTGTCACTAGTTTTAGTTTTTACTGTAAGGGTAAAGGAAACTGTATCTTTAGAAGTATCAGGATAGGTAACAATTATTTCAATTTCTTGTTTGCCTACTTTAGATGTATCGAGGCTATTTTTAAATTTATATGTGGTGTTTTTTGGTAAACTACTCTTATTTTTTATAATATCCTCAGCTTTAATCGAGTCACCTTTAGTTATTGTTTTATTTGTCGCAGTAGGTTCATAAGTTTGAGCTTGGGTTTTAGTAGGTGTAGATTTTTTTGAAACTGTAATAGCTATACTTGTTTTTATATTGTTAACTTTTAGTATAATTTCTTTATTAGTTGTTTTTAATGTAGAAGTAGGTAAGTAAGTAATATTATATTCTGACAATTGATTTACTCCTATACTTTCTTCAGTATTATTAGAATCAGTTAATTTTAAATTAATACCAGATAAATCTATTTTTTCACCTTCTAGGTATGAAAGTTTAGTTGGTTTTTGTAATACTTCTATTTTTTTTATGTTATTTTTATCAAATTCTGTATTTTCTACTAATTTATACTTATTGCCATCTTTTTTCATTTTATAATAATCATTACTTGAATATAGTGAAACAGTAGCACCACTATTTATAGAGCCTCCAACCGTCAAAAAAACTTTATTTAAATTTTGTTGTAACTCACTATCAAAACCTCGTATTTTTATATTTGTAGCATCAACTATGTTTTGTCTTACATTTAACGAACTACCAGCTGAAATTACAACTTCTCCAGTTCCTAATATATTATCAACTTGAGCTTCACCAGGAGTTGATATCCATAATTGTGTTCCTGATTTTACTTCTATATCACCATTTAGCCCATAAAATTTTTTTAAACTTAGATGTGCTCTATCACTTAAAATAACTTTTTTAATACCAGTTAAATTTAAATTATAAATGGTAGCTGATCTGATTGTAACTTCATTATCAGTACTATTACTACCATATATATTATTAATATTTCTTGAATTTGAAATTACTTTAACTTTACCAGTTACTTGGTAGTATCCAGATCCACCTAATACTATACCATTATCTACTTTAGAAAAAGCAGAATTTATATTAATAGTAGCCGGTGTTGAAATATCACTATTTTCTTTTCCTACGATAATTTCTTTAAATCTAGTTTCTGAGCTACCATTAAAAATGTTGATTACGGTATGACTTCCCATTGGTCCATAATCTTTAGAACCACCTATTATCATTGGTCTTTGATCATATTGAGCTCGACTTATCAGAGTAGAGACATTATCAAAAGTGATTTGGTTTCCAGATACATATATTTTACTTTGTTGTACTCCATCAGGAATCATGATTAAATTCATATTGACTAATTTTACATTAGCTAGAATTTCTAAATTTGACCCCCTAAAATTTAAATAATTACCTTGTCCATCTATTGTAATACTTTTGTTGATTTTAAAGGTTTCATTAGCTACCTGTTGTCTATATACTATCCCAGTCATTATTTTGATAGTATCACCATGATTAGCTTGTGAAATTGCATATGACAAACTTTGATATGGATTTTGAGTAGAGCCATCTCCAGCTATAGAATTTTCATTACCTTCAGTTACATAAATGATTCTAGAAGATGCCTGAGCCATATATGTGTAGTTTTTAGAATCATTTAGCTCTTGATTTAAAATTTTACTATTCAATTCTTCTTTTTCTATTAGCATTTTATTGTAAATTCCAGCTATAAATAATAGAAATAATGAAAAACTAAAAAATAATAGTTTTTTAAAGTTAGTTTTATTCTTAATTCTGATATTTTTCTCCATTTTTACTACTCCAATTCTTTTTATATGCGTATAATTTTATCAGCATGTTTTTAATATGTCAATAAATTATAAATTCATATATAGTAAAGAAAAAGTAGCAATCTACTTTTTTCAGACTGTTGACAAAGTAAAATTTGTTAATAGTCTTTTTATTTTAATGTTAATGTTATATAATTGATTTGTAAGGATTGCTTTTATTCCCAAAATTTAAGCTTACTATCCTTACTTTTTTAATGTAATTTTGATATAATT
>JAQXIG010000110.1 GCA_029007685.1 bacterium
AAGGAACACATCTGGAAAAAGAGCAGTTCTTCTCTAATTCCTTGACAAACAAAATGTAGTATGATAAACTGTCACAAACAATATAAGAAGGAGTGAACCATATGACATTAACAGAAAAGAAAAAAAACGAATGGGAAAAGACTTTGCTAAAGTTAAAACTAATGAGCGAAGGAGATAGTATTCAAAAGCATACAAGTGGAGATTTATGGAATTTTACCGGCCAAACAAGAGGAAATTATTTTTTCACCAAAGAAAAGATGATTTTTGTCAGTGGATTTGGAGTTGAAACTTTTTCTATCGCTTACAAAGATATTAAAGAAATCAAAAAATGCATGATTGGTATATTTATCCCAACAGGGATTAAAATTACTGCACTAGATCCAATCAAAGGAAAAGAAAAGAAATATAAATGCTCGGTAATGAAAAGAAAAAGCTGGATGGAATTTTTATCACAAAAATCAGGAGTAACTCATAATGAATAAAATAAAAGACCAATCCAAATGGCTAAAAATGGTCTTTTTTTATTGCTTTAACAAATAAAGATTTGTTTGTTGACTTAGAATTATACCCTATGTTTAATTAAAAAAACATAAAAAATAATACATTTTATTAACTTCGTATAATTTATAAATTATCAACTAAAAAAGACTGTTTTCACGGTCTTTTTTTATTGTTTAATGTACCTGATAATTTCCTTATCATCTATTTTCAACTCATTTATTAATTTCTTTATTGTACCAAATTGAGCTTTTGAATCTCTTCCGTTTTCTATTCTTTGTAAATTTCTCCACGATATATCGCACTTTTCTGCTAATTCTTCTAGTGTGTATCCTCTTCTTATTCTATATTCTTTTAAAATCATACTCACACCTCATGACAATTCTGTCATATTACTTTCTTTTTTTGTATGTCACAAAAGTCATAAAAATGTATTGACACACATGTCTTATTATGTTATTAATTATTTATGACATATGTGTCATTGAAAGGAGGTCTCAAAAAATGGAAGTTAAGGCTACATTAGAAGAGAAAGTATCTAAAAATGGTAATAAGTATCAAGTAGTTGTTCTAAAACTTACAGACAATTACGAAAAATTAGTTTTTCTAGAAAAAGCTGAAATTGAACTTTTAAAATCATTAGAAAGTAAATTTGATGATTTTCCAAGTTTCTAATTTATGTATAAAGTCATAGTTTGGAAAAATCTAAATAAAAATACTTACTACTATAAAATTGTGAAAGGAACATATAAAAATTATTTTATTGGTTATGTAAATCAATATAATCATGAAGTAATTATTATAATTGATAATATTTATTTATCAAGTTATAAAGTTCCCATTAAAAAAAAGGTACTAACGAGAGCAATCTCGTTTTTACAAAAATTGAATAGATAGAAAGGAGATTTAGTAGTATGGATGGTGCTACAACTACCACTACTACAGTTACGAATAGTATGACTGAAATAGTTACCGCTTTAAACGCTGGAATCACTTCTGATACATTGTTTGGAACAGTTGCAGATTTGATGCCATGGGTAATAACTTTAACTATCGCTTCTTTAGGTTTACATTTTTTACGTAAACTTGTTAAAGGTGCTGCTAAAGGTAAAGTTAGATTTTAATTTTGGAGGAGGGTAGGAAACTATCCTTTTTCTTTTTAAGGAGGAAAAAATATGTTTGATGTTACGATAACATTTATGAAACAATTGGTCGATTTGATAATACCAATTTTAAGTTTGTATATTTTATTTGATTTTTTAGGAAGTTTGCTTTTTGGAAAGAGGTAATTAATAATGAAAATATATGTACCAAATTTAGAAAATTATCAATGTGTATATGTAAGAAGTAATGATATAATTAGAGCTTATTTCCAAAAACCTCAAAATAATTCTACAGTTACTTATCGAGATTACTACATAAACTCAAATTATATTTATACTGATGGTGAACAATCATTTTCAAATTATACATCACTTCCTACATGTTTGAATAATACAAATTTAACTAGCGAAGTTTATTATAGAAATGATTTTGACTCTATTTTAGTTATGTTTATTTGCTTGTGTTTAATATTCTTTTATATTCCTATAAAAATCTTATTTAGACTTTTTAGGAGGTTTAATTAATGAATAAAGTATTATATTATTTTTTGTCATTTTCTTTAATTCTAGTTTTAGGAACTTTCGCATTATTTGATAACGTTTATGCAAATAATGACTACTTATATACCACAGTTACGATTCCGGATGGATCTCCAAAAGTTTCAACCGGTTCTCAATCTCCTGGGTTAACTGGAAATAATACAAGTTATTCTATATTAGCTTTTGGATATTACAATCTATATGGAACTTTTAAATTGGGCGAAAAGTGGAGAATTGAATCTGATTATTGCGTTTTATATCCTGACTATAACTCTTTTTCTGTACAAGGTACTTATAACTTACTATTACACAAATTTAATTATAAATATGGCTCAACATGTTCATATACTTCTTCTGACGGAAATGTAAATATTGGAACTACAGTGACTTTCATTTTAGATTTTACGATCAGTGGTGATGGTACACAAGGTTTCGCAAACATTATGTTTAAAAAAGATGATAGTAATTATAGTTGGTTTGCATTTAAGAATTATAATGTTTATCCTTCAAGTGAAATCACAGAAATGGAAAATACTCAAGCTATTATTGATAATCAAAATTTAAATGCAAGTTTAATAACTGGATCCATAATCGGATCTAGTCAAGATATTATGGCAAATCAAAATCAAAACAAACAAGAAATCATTGATAACCAAAACGTAAATACACAAAGAGAAATTGATAATGCGAATCAAAATAAACAAGAAATCATCAATAATCAAAATACAAATACACAAAAACAAATTGATAACCAAAACAAACTTATAAAAGGTGAATGTACCATTAAACCTAGCAAAAACCTTTTTGACGGAGTTTTAGCCGATGGTTCATATGAGAACACTACTGGTCAAGTTTCTTCGTCTCTAAGCACTTTAAGACGCAATGTTAATCATATCAATGTCAAACCGAATACGACATACATCGCCTCTAATAACGGCAAAGGTGTAGCAATTAATATAAATCAATATCGTAGTGATGGTACACACATTAAAGGCGAAACGGTACTAGCTAATAATTCATTCACAACTACATCAGAGACAGAATATATTAACATTCATCGCGGTAGTTCTGATACTGATAAATTACAAATAGAAGAAGGTAGTACAATTACTTCATATGAACCTTATGGTGAAACCGAAGTTTGCGAAGGTGGTTTACAAGGTAGTGTTGATGATGTTAATGAGACTATGAAAGATGATAATATTGACAGTTCTTCTGCTAGTGGTTTTTTTAGTGATTTTGAAAGTAGTGATCATGGATTATCTAGTGTTATTACTTCACCACTTAGGTTTATTCAAAATTTAACTAATAATACTTGTAATTCTCTATCTTTAAATATTCCCTATGTAGGTAAAGATTTTTCGTTACCTTGTATGAGTAGCATTTACCAACAACATTTTGGCACTTTATACACTTTATATCAAACCGTAACTACTGGTTTTATAGCATATTGGGTATGCGTTAGAGTATTTGCTCTTGTAAAAGGATTTAAAGATCCTGAAAACGATAAAATAGAGGTGATGGATCTGTGATAAAAGCTATTATTAATGGAATTATGAAATTAATCATGTCTTTAGTTTCAGTTTTAACGGCTCCTATAGATATGATTATAGAACAAGCACTACCAGATCTATCAAACGCTCTAAATTCGTTTGCTAGCGTCTTGAATTTGATTTCTGATGTCATGGGTTGGGTTATTTCACTTACTGGAATAAGCACAACTGCAATTAGTCTGATAGTAACCTACTATGTATTTAAATTAACTACACCAATTCTATTTAGTAGTATTAAAGCTGCGATCAAATGGTATAAAACTTTAAAATTATAGGAGGAAATATGTTATTAATAATTTTAATAGTTACAATAGTTTTTTTGTTCATTCGATTTAAAAATGTTCGAATCAAGTTTAAAACATTCTTTAAAAAAGGATTTAAGCCTGATAGAGGTGTATTTGGTGTTTACTGTTATTGTGGTAAACAAGGATCCGGAAAAACTTATTCTGTGGTTGAGTTTTTAAAGAATAATAATGATAAAAAAATATATTCAAATGTCCATTTAAAAGGTATAGATTACATTTATTTTAATGGTTTTGAGAATTTACTAAAGTTACGTGAGGAGAGTAATTGTATTATTGTCTATGATGAGATTTTTACTGCATTAACTAAAACAAGTAAAATTACTACTGATGTATTAGATTTCTTATCACAAATGCGTAAAAGAAAAATTATTTTCATGACAACTGCTCAAGAATGGTTAGAAATACCTATAACTCTTAGGAGATATTGTCGATATCAAGTAGATTGCAAAATGGTTTCTTTAGGCATTGGTATCTTGCTTAAATTCATGTATAACGCTGAACTTATGAAGTGGTCTAATGATGATAATGAGTACATTGCTCCGTTGATGACTACAACTATTTCGAAGTGTAATCTTGATGTCGCTAATTCTTACGATACTTTTGAACAAATTAAAAATTAAAATAGAAAAGTTGTATTGTATTTCAACGAATACACGAATGCGCGATATATATACGCGCGAGTGTATGAGTTATAGCGAAGCGTAGTATCTTTTTTGGGGTCGAGCGAAAGCGTAGACATACTTTAAACAACAAAAAAGTTAAAATTTTTTCGAAGAAGAGAAGGGGGGTTACTACGACTCCCCCCTAAGGGTGATGCGTGACAAAAAGGCTTATAAAATAAGGAGGTTTTATTTTGAAAGGTAGAAATTGGGCTTTTGTAATGTATCCGGAGTCAATGCCGGTTGATTGGTTTGAGATGTTAGAAAGGACAGGTTTGCCGTTTGCAATTAGTCCACTACATGATAAAGATTTAAATCCAACAGGAGAGGAGAAGAAACCTCATTATCATGTAATATGTCAATATTCTAATACTACTACATCTAAAAACGTTAAAGAAAATATTTGTAATATAGTTAATGGAACTATACCTATTAAATTAGAATCAATAAAAGGTATGTATCGATATCATTTACATTTAGATAATCCTGAAAAATATCAATACGATGATAGAGATAGAATATTTATTAATGGATTTGATGTATCAAACGTTAATGCATTAACTAAAACTGAAGTTGATAAACTAACTACTGAAATTTTGGCTTTTATTGATGATAATAATATTATTGAGTATTCAGATTTGTTGTATGAATTTAGAATAAATGATTTAAATAATTTATTAGATGTTGCTAAATCTCATACAGTATTATTTAATGCTTATATTAAATCTAAAAGACATAAATTAAAGGATAGTAATAATTAGTTACTAAGAAGTGATACTAAAAAGTTCTTTTATTTATTGATTTTTACAACTTCTTATAATTTATATCATAACAACCAAAAAAGACCGTTAAATGGTCTTTTTTATTTCTTCTTTAATTCTATTCAATACATAATCTACTTTATTAGGATATTTAGTGTAAAAAGTTATTAATTTTATATTAGCTTTTTCACATATTTCTTTTACATTTTTGTCTCTTTTTCTTCTTTTTCTTTGTTCATGTGTTTTATCATTCAATTCTATTAATATTAATAGTTCTTTTAAATCTTTATCAAAAATAGCAAAATCTATATTTCGAAATAGTTCATTTCTATAACCTTTGTTTTGTTTCTCAACTATCGTCCCTAAATTTATTTGTGGAATAATTTTATATTCATTTTCTAATTCTTTTATTTTATTATAAAAATCTAATTCTATTTCTGACATAAAGTTTCTTTTTCTATAAATTTTTTCTTCTTTTGTTGTTGATTGATTATTGTTTGTTCCTAATAAATTTAATAACCAATTTATAATTTTCTCAATTATTTTATATATCATTTTATTTGCTCCTTGGGTAGGGATCTTTTACATTTGTTAATCCTAATATATAATCGGTTGACGTATTATAAAATAATGCTAATTTTATTAATCCGTCATATGAAAGTTGATTTTCATTTGTTTCAATTCTACTATATTGTGCTTGAGTTACATTTAGTATTTTGGCTATATCTTTTTGAAATAAATCTTTATCTTCTCGTAAATCTTTAATTCTATTATACATATTACCACTCCCTTGTTGATATTCTCTCATATACGTAAAATACATATTGACTTATATACGTAAAACGTATATAATTTATTTATAAATACGGAAAACGTATTTTAGAAAGGAGTATCTTATGACATTACGGGACTGTGATAAGTTATTCGAAAAAGGTTTTTATGTAACAATAAAAAACCATGCAAATTATCGCTACATAGTGATAGGAAAGGAGGTCTCAAGAAATGGAAGTTAAGGCTACATTAGAAGAGAAAGTATCTAAAAATGGTAATAAGTATCAAGTAGTTGTTCTAAAACTTACAGACAATTACGAAAAATTAGTTTTTCTAGAAAAAGCTGAAATTGAACTTTTAAA